>JAGLNE010000139.1 GCA_023139655.1 Candidatus Parcubacteria bacterium | reverse complement strand
GAGTATAAATTTCTTTCACCCAAATTTTATTTATTCTTTTATTGATAATTTTAATAAGGTAGAATAAATAAAACTTCGCATCATGCGGAAATGTTAGGCGAAATTAAAATTACCAATAATGAAAAATAAACAAAAAATTCTATTTATATCCGGCAGTCCCCGGGAAGGAAATACTAATTTTGTGCTTAAACAAGTTCATGATTTAATTGATAATGATTATAAAGAATTAATTTTTTTAAAGGACTTAAACATTTCACATTGCAAGGGCTGTTTATCCTGCCATGAAAAACCGAAATGTATCATCAAAGATGACATGGAAATGCTATATAAAAAAATGATAAATTCAGATATTTTTGTGATCGGCTCACCAAATTATTTTGATAATGTAAGCGGTATCATGAAAAAATTCATGGATAGATGTCATCCTTTCTATAAGCAAGATATCATTAAAGACAAAAAAATAATTTTAATTTTTGTTGGTGGTGGCGAAATTGAAGGCACGGAAAAATATCTGAATTTATCATTTTACGGTTTTGTGAAATATTTAAAGTTAAAACTGATTGACAGCTACAGCTTTCGGGCTCTTGAATTAAATGATATAAAGAGTAAAGATATATCAAACGATATTTCAAAAATCACCGAAAAAATTAATTCTTTATAATCTAAAAGGCAATTTTAACATCACATAACACCGAATATACGGCTCAGCTTAACGCTCCACTCCGTTCCGCTACCTCGCGCAAATTCGGATGTGTTAGGCGTAATTGAAAAAGTAAATTTATCTATATGGAAAATTTAACACATCAACATAAAAGAGAAAGAATACATAAAAAATACCAGGAAATTCCACATCCTGATAGTAAAATAAGGTTTATTGATAATTTAACGTCTATTATATCCGTGACCTTTCCGTTAACTGCCCTGCCGCAAATAATTAGCATTTGGCTCGAGAAAAGCGTTGAAGGTGTATCGCTATTAACCTGGGTACTTTTTCTGATTTTTCAAATACCATTAGCAATCTATAGCATCATTCACAAACATAAAAGAATGCAGTTAATGTTTTCGCTTTGGTGTGTGGTGTATGTATTAGTTATTGTAGGGATATTGATATACAGATAAATTTTCTTTTTCAACTTCTCCGCTTCATTCCGACCACGCTTCGCTCCGTTTTGGTCTGGCTACATCGCATCAAGCGCATATATTAAATAAAATTTAAAAAATTTGTACAAACCAATGTTTCTGCCCATAGAATATATAAAAAAATATAGAAATAAAAAAACATTTGAGAAAAAATGGAAAATTTTTATTGAAAAAATAATCTATGCAGTAGCATTATTTGGGCCGATCATAACAATTCCGCAAGTAATAAAAATTTGGAAGAATAGGGACGCCTCAGATATATCTATAGTCACTTGGAGCGGGTATTTTTTGTTTGCATTAATATGGATATCGTATGGTTCACTTCACAAGGAGACGCCGATAGTAATCAGATATGTGTTTTATTGTATTCTATATTTTTTAATTGTACTTGGTGTAATTCTTTATGGATAATTTTTGAATTTCACAGTTGATGATGCTAAAATCAAAGGGCATATACAAATGATAAATTGGGCGAAAATGAAAGCAGGGAAAAGTTTTGCCAGGCATCATCATGAATCTATGGATGAGATATTTATTATTTTATCCGGTAAAGCAAAAATTAAAATAAATAATGAAAGCTCGCTAGTTGAAGCTACGGACACTGTTTATATCCCTCAGCAAGCCGAACATGAGATGAAGACTATCGGAGCAAAAGACTTAGAGTACATTGCGATTGGTATAGTTAACAAAGCAGGTGGAAAAACAATTGTCGTTAAATAAGGCAAAATAAAAGAAATAAATATAAAAGGAGAAAGCCGATGGAAAAAATGAAAGAAGTCAAAGACTTTTTAAAAACAAAGGAAGAAGTAAGGGCAGCTAGAATACAACTAGAAGATGCGACAGAAAAAGATTTAAAGGATTCTAGAATTGCTCAAATTGAAGCAGTTAAAAAAGCCCGAGAAACTATTTTGGATTAATAATCCAGATAAAAATCAAAAAACGCCTTCAGAGTTAATCTGCTAAGGCGTTTATTTTATTAAAAGCTTATTTGTCTTGTGGCGCGGTAATAACTTTAAAAAAATACTGCCATTTATTCCCGGTCTTGCATAATTCCTTGGTATCATTTAATGCCTGCTCAACAACTGCCCGGGAATTATCTTTGCAAACCTTAAAAACGGCGCTGCGCTTAAAATTCGGAATACGCAACTCTTTTATAACCCTTAACGCCAAATCCTGCCACTGGTAAGCCGGTGCTTTCTTTGATTCTATATTCTTTAATATTTCTTTAATGTCTTCAGCCATAAAAACAATTAATATTGAACAGGGAACATGGAACACGGAACATATGCTCCTTGCTAAGTGTTCCTTGTTCTATGTACAGTGCTCCTTGTTAAGTCGCCTTTCTAAACTCCTCCAAAGTAACCTTACTTTTTTTATTAATCAACTCTTGCGCTTCGCTCTGCAATTCTTCCACGTATTTGATCACAAATTCAAGCTCATTCTTGGTCGGGTCTTGTTCGCGCAAGCGCTCCCAGGCCTCTCGCCTAAGCGAACGAATATCTTTAATAACAAAACACAGGTCATCATTAGTGGCTCCTTCCTCGGTTAATTTAAGCCAGGCCTCACCGCGCAAGGGTTTAATATTCTTCATTACAAAGCGCAAGTCCTCGCCGGACGCCCCCCGCTTGTAAAACTCGGCCCAGGCTTCATGCCGCAATTCCTCAATATCCTTCATTATAAAACACAGGTCATCATTGCTTGCGCCTTTTTGAAGCAAATACTGCCAAGCTTCTTGGCGCAGTTCCGGCACTTCTATAATAACCCGCCTAAGCATATCATTGCCTAGCCTGACTTTTTTAAACTCCTCCCAGGCTTTCTCCCGCATCTCGGGCGCAAACTTGATTAGATTCATAAAGTCGTCCACGTCCGGCTTTTTCTTAAGCAACTCCTCCCAAGCCGCGGCTTGCATCTTGGGCACAAAACGAATTACATAAAGAAAATCCTGAGTACTGGGTTTGGCCTTGAGAAGCTGTTTCCAGGCCAAAGGCCGGTATTCCTGCACATAACGAACTACCTCCCTTATTTCCAGGTGGCTGGGCTTGGCTTTAAGAAAAAGCTTCCAGGCCTCTTTCCGGAGCGGCTTAACATATTCAATTATATTTTTCAGCTCATTGGCAGTAGGCTTATTCTTTTTAAGCATTGTCCAGGCCTCGTTTTGCAGCTCCGGGACATGCTCAATGATAAAACGTAAATTATTGTTGTTAATCCCCTTCTCCTTAAGTAAGGCAAAAGCTTCCGCCCTGATTGGCGGCACGGTTTTAATCAGCTCACACAGAGTATCATTGTCCACGCCCTGTGTTTTTAATTGCTCCCAAAGCTTATTTATTTTATTGATATCAACCATATTTTATAATTCTATTATTTTTATTGTATCATAATAAACTTGCAAAATAAAGGATAAGTTATTATAATTTATGTATTCAATAAATTCTATAATAAATATATGGCAAAACTTTTACCAGTAGTTATTGACCCTGACCCAATCCTTAGAAAAAAATCAGAAGAAGTAGATGCCAGGCGCATAAAAGAGCCTGATTTCCAGGAATTAGTAAGCGACATGGCTTTAACTATGCAAAAAAAGGATGGGGTCGGTCTGGCTGCTCCGCAAATCGGAAAAAACATCCGGATGATAATAGTTGAAAATAAAGACGGACCAATGTGCCTGATAAATCCAATACTATCAAAAAACTCAATCAGAAAAGAATGGGGCCAGGAGGGCTGCCTTTCGGTGCCAAACAAATTCGGTGAAGTACGCAGACACAAAAAAACCACGTGTACTTACGTGGATCAAGAAGGAAAAAAACATACTATCGTTGCCCAGGGCCTTTTAGCGCGAATCTTTCAGCACGAAATTGATCATCTGGATGGGATATTATTTATTGATAAAGCGCGTGATATCAAAGAGATTAAAAACTTTAAGACAGGGAATAAGGAAAAGTTGGATTAACCTGTCATTGCGAGCCCCAAAGGGGTGTGGCAATCCCGTGTTAATTGCTTATAATCACGGGATTGCCACGTCGCTTCGCTCCTCGCAATGACAGCTAAAAATTTTAATTTGTTTGTTTCTTGTTTCTTGTTTGCCCCTCCGAAGCTTTAACGTGGGGGGGGTCTTGTTTCTTTATACCGTATATCCAATATCCCGCCACCACTAAAGCAATCAAAACAATCAATCCGTAAGCCACGTGCTTAAACTCATCATAATACTGCATCCAGATATCTTGATTGGCGCCAAACACATAACCTAAGATGGCAAGAATTATGGTCCAAAGACCGGAGCCAAGCGCGGTGTAAAAAATAAACTTACCCAATTTCATTTTACTAAAACCAGCCGGAATAGAAATTAATTGCCGAATCGCCGGGATCAAACGCCCGATAAAAGTAGAAATGGCTCCGTACTTACGAAAATAATTTTCCGCCCTTATCATTTTATCTTCATTAAGTAGTAGTAGCCTGACTACTTTTTTATTAATCAGGGAGTAGACTATAGTCCGCCCCAAAGTACGCGCCAAAAAATAATTGATCAACGCCCCAATAAGAGAACCGACAATCCCGGACAAAATCACCAAATAAACATTGAATTGTCCCTGACTGGCCAAATAAGCCGCTGGTGGAATAACGATCTCGGATGGGAAAGGAATAAATGAACTTTCGATTGTCATGAGAATAACAATCCCCAAATATCCGATC
Organism: Candidatus Parcubacteria bacterium; assembly: GCA_023139655.1. Classification (GTDB taxonomy): domain Bacteria; phylum Patescibacteriota; class Patescibacteriia; order Patescibacteriales; family UBA12075; genus JAGLNE01. Next base: position 1,555 of record JAGLNE010000139.1, on the reverse strand, counting down.
TCTGAACTAAAATTTAATAATATTTGTAATAATTCTTGAAACATAAGTATATATTAGCAAATTCAAATATTTATGTCTAACAAAATTAAGACAATCTTCATCGGCACCCCGGATTTCGCTTTGCCCGGGCTAAAAGCCTTGATCAGCGACCCGCTCTTTGATGTGGTCGCTGTGATCACTCAGCCGGATAAACCCGTGGGACGAAAGCAGGTACTCACTCCGCCAGTTGTAAAAACCGAAGCCGAGAAGCATAATATTTTGGTACACCAACCTTGTAAAATTAAGAATTATGAATTACAAAGTGCCCCGTGGGTGAGAATTAAGAATTTAGATCTTATTGTCGTTATTGCTTATTCCCAAATAATCCCTAAAAATATCTTAGAAGTTCCCAAATACGGTGTTATTAACGTTCATGGTTCATTACTGCCCAAATATAGAGGGGCGGCTTGTATTCAGTGGCCGATAATTAATGGGGACAAAGAAACCGGAATAACTATTATGAAAATGGACAAAGGTTTGGATACCGGCCCGATCTTGGCACAAAAGTCTATTCCAATCAACGCCACTGACACTACCGGCACTTTATTTGATAAAATATCCCGGCTTGGCGCGGAAATTCTCATACCGACCTTAAAAGATTACATTGCGGGTAAAATAAAACCCGCTCCCCAGAATGAAGCAAAGGCCAACTATGTGGGGCAAATAAAAAAAGCTGATGGCCAAATTGACTGGAATAAACCGGCAATTGAAATAGAAAGATTTATTAGGGCAATGACGCCGTGGCCAGGGGCCTTCGCTTACGCTCAGGCAGAAAGCAGAAAGCAGAAAGCAGAAAGCAGAAAAATTATTAAAATTCTTGCTGTATCAAATAAACCATTGAATATAAATCAATACCAGCCGGGTGAAATGTTTGAGTATGAAAATGGATTGGCGGTGCAGTGTGACACTGATTCTTTAATTATTGAAAAAATACAAGTAGCGGGGAAAAAACCAATTAGTGGTAATGATTTTGTAAAAGGATATAATGTTAAAGATGTGATGCTAATCCGCGAATAAACGCTAATCCGCGAATTGCTATATTATTCGCAATTCGCAGCATTCGCATTTATTCGTGGATTAGCATCATTTTTGGAAACAAAGCACCCACCCCGATAAATCGAGGTGGGCGCTTTAATCCCCATGCTTAGACCCATGAATCTCGTCTATGTCTTTCAACACAGACTTCGGGGAAAATATTGATTCTAGAACCAATATCCCTGGATATTCATAGTTCTGTCTTCACCTTAATACATTATTACAATTTGTCAAGCCCCTGCCCTGTGTCCATAATGTGCGGCAATGTATAAAAAATGTGTACAAGTCTGGGGAAAAACCAGGGGAAAAATAAAGAATAATTGACAAAAATTAAAGAATATTTTATTATTTAGCTTGTGGTTAGTAATGGCCCGTTTCCCCCTTCGCCAAGGCTTCGCAGGACAAGCTGTCTATTGGCTTGCCCTGCGTAGCTTTGATGAAATCAAAGCATAGTAGGGCCCGTTCGTCTAGTGGTTAGGAC
>JAGLNE010000138.1 GCA_023139655.1 Candidatus Parcubacteria bacterium | reverse complement strand
GGTCATGATGTGCCGAGTGCTATCCAGGCTCTGAGCGCCGCGCTCATCAAAGACCCGACCCCAAATCTCATAAGTTCCCTTATCAATTTTACCTTTATAGAAATACGACCAATTACCTTCGTTATCGGTTGATATATCGGCTGTTATTATTTCTTCCTCTTCATCGTCGCTCTCAATATAAAGTCTAACGGTTACATTAGGATAAAAAGATGTGCCGCGAATGATCAATTCGTCCTTGCGGTTATGGATCTTGGGGATACTGGTTATAATTGGCGGCTTTAAGGGGTCAATACTAAACCGAAGGGACGAAGATGCGGCGTTACCGGCAAAGTCAAGCGCGGCCACGTTTATTTCGTAATCACCCGGGGCCAAAGGCTTGGTTTGATAATATCCTTTGTCCATTTCCTCCTGGCTTACGCGCGTTGATTCCAGCCCGATATTAAGCTGATAATGGCTAACACCCGATGTTTCGTCAGTAGTAAAAAATACCAGCTTAGGGGTTGGATTAGTGGCGTCACCGTCATTATCCAAAACAATTGTAAAATCTTCCGGCGGCGTTGTGTCAATTAATATCTTCTTATGGGCTATCTGCCCCCAACTAAAACGATTTAGATATTTTATATGAAAATACAATTCCCCATCAACTTGATCCTCAAACTTAATATTTTCTATAACACCGTCGTTCTCATCGCCTGGGTCATCATCCGGAACATCGGTTATTTCAAAGCTTATGCCAATAAGATCAGAGAGAATTTTCCAGGCAAATTCCGGATTATTGTTTGAATACCAAACATCTTCATCCGGGTGGGAAAGGCATGACACTTCGGGTAGTGGTGGTAAAATGCCTTTTGGGCTGTCGTCTTTTACTTCTTTTTTCTTTGTCGGCTCCTTACTTGCCGCTTGAATTGTATATTTGGCATTACCAAAAGCCTTAAAAACGTTAGTCCCTTTGCCGTCGGCAGCCAAGATCACGCCACTTGACCAGCTTACCTCTGTTTCACCTATTTTTTTCGCGGTAAACGTAACATTAAATATCTCTCCGGCACTGCCCGTGTAAGTGCCGGGAGAGCCGCCGCCAAAAGTAATGGTGCCGGCAGTATTGGAATAAGACGGATCAGATGTCCAAAGTTTAAATATTGAGTTGCTGTCGGTTATTTTTGAGATGCTTAAATAACTGGAGTCATATTTAATGGTGCCTTCAGCCGCGTTTATGCCAATACCGCCACCGCTATCTACCATTATTTTCATAACAAAACTTTTGTTTACCGTATATGTGCCGCTACCCGGAGAAACAAACAAGGTCGCCACTCCGCCCTGTGCAAAACCGGCAACCGGAGAAACAAAAAAAGAAAACAGTATTAGAAAATGGAAAAATTTATAAAACCTCCTCTTCATAAGAGATATTAAAAAATTATTTATTCGTATCCTCGTTAATTACAATTATTTTCTTACCGCTATTCTGCAACCTAAGTAAAGGCAGTCTTAAAATTAAAATACCTTTTTTAAATTTAGCCTTTACTTCGCTTACATTCACCTCTTGGGGAAGGATAATTTGCCGATAAAAAGGCCCCCAGTGGCACTCCTGACGCAAATATTTCTTTTCGTCGCCGCCCAATTCAACCGAATCCGGCATCTGCCTTTTGCCTTGAATGGTAACAACATCATTTTCATTCTCAACACTAATATCCAAACCTTTAACTTCAACACCGGGGATAGGGGCAATAATAATAATTGCCTCCGTGGTTTGAAGGATGTCAACGTCCAGTTGCAAAAAACCGGAACTTTTTTTATCTTTTTTTTCCTCTTGCGTTTGGGCTTCCATAACCCCACCTTCTTCAACTTTGACTTTTAATTTGTCTAAAAAACTCATACTATAAAAACTTCGATTTACAATTGTTAAAATAATACATAAAACAATCTTTCATCGAACTAATATTAGCAAAATTATATAAATTACTCGTGGTTTATTAACTTTCTAAATTATAACACAAAATGACAAATGCTCAAAATCATTGTCTGATTACAAACCAATATTCTAAAGTCTTAAATAATTTATCCTGTCCAAAAAAACATCATTATACTAAAATCAGTCAGATTAACATCACCATCATCATTTTGATCGGCGCAATCGTCATCCGTTCCCCAATAATATAAAAGTATTGAAAAATCAGTTAAATTAACCAGTCCATCACCGTTTAAATCAGCGCCAGAGCAGATCCCTTCTTCAACTGCCCCGCCAATTGCCAGATTTAATATTTGGCTAAAGCCGCTTTCACCATATAATTCAATTATAGTCTTGGCTTTCATCTGGTATTGGCCATCGCTCATTCCGGTTGTATTAAAATAAATATTCCACTTGCCATCGCTTCGTACTTCAGCTTGTTTTACTTCCGCGTTATCTTCACTTAAATTTGTTTCACCCTTGGCATAAAACCAAGCCTCAACGGTTTCACCCGGTACTGAGTAGCCAAATACTTCTATTGTATCGCCACTATTATATTCCGTATTGGCCAAGGCAATGGTCGGGGACAAAACAATGTCGGAAACGGTTGTCTGCGTACCGGCATCAATCCAAAAGGTGGTGGAATAAGTACTGGATTTTCGCCCAAGCGGATCAGCCCCCCACAAGCTAAAAGTGTATATCCCTTGATTTAATTCCTCTAAAAATGCCCCAAATTCAGCTGTATTGTTAGCTAATGCCTTGCCTTGCTCGATCCCATCTTTTAAGATTGTAACTTCGCTCGTTGGATAAGCCCAACCGGTTAACACAACGCCCGGAAGCCCCGGCTCCGGTGGAAAAGGCAAATAAGGACCAACTCCCGGGCCAATGTCCGGACCTAAGCCACCATCATCGCCGCCGCCCGAGCCGCCGCCGCCCGGACCCGGATCACCCGATTCCTCACCCTCATCACCCTCTTGCCCGGATATCTCAAATGAAATAATAAAATCCGTAGTATCATCTACACCAATATCATCCCGACAACGAACGTAATAAATATACGACTGACCGTTTTGCAAACCGCCAATTATTATTGAATGGTAATAAACACCGGTATAAGTAAAATCATTGGTCATATCCGCGTACAAAGTGCCGGAAGCGGTTGAGTAACGACAGTCCGCGTAATAATTGGTAACTAAACTCATTAAAGTATTAGTGGTTCCGTATTGCAATACCCCGGTAGGCTGGCCGTTGGAACGTACTTTAACTCCTCCGGATCTTAAGGTTACCGGATCGATCATCATTATGGCAAATTCACCACGGTCTATGAGCTGATTACTGCTGTTTAGTATCTCTATCCAAATATTTTGCGCGCCAGTGGTAGTGGCGTTTAGAATCTGACTTGAGCTGGTAGTACCGTAGAGCGCGTTCGTGCCGATCTCTAGTCGAACAAATTCACTATTATTAATCCCAGTACTGGAATTAAGAGTAATTGTAATTTGGTTTAAAGTACTGGTACCGGCACCACTTACGTCTATTACTACACCGTCTTCCGCGGCTGTACTGGTAGCTCCTAAGTTCCGATCTGTATAAGGACCCAGCCTGGAGGAGGAGGTAGCCAAATCAAAGGCCCGATAATCAAAACCGGTAAGTACGGAAAAATCCGTTGTCACCGGCGTGATCACTATCCGACTATCAGGCGGAATCTGTTCGTGAACTTTATAAATAATCGTATGGTTAGACGGATAGCTGGGCCAGGAACTTGATATCGTGTCACTCAACTCTGACATTGCCTGGCTGATGTTTGGCCAAGCCAACAAAGGGCCGACAAGCCAAACAAACAGTAATAAATAGATTGTAAGCTTTCGTGTTAACATTAAACCTTAGTTTTTAACAGACTCATTGCTTTTCCTTAAGTCGCCGCCTTTTGATATCCAGATAAAAATTAAAAAGTATTAATACAAACAAAACGCCAATACCAAAGGCAATTATCATTAACCACAAACCGATATTATCGCCAACACCAAGTGCGTCGGCTCTCTCATCCAGCTTTTTCTCTTGCTCGTTTAGCCTGGCCTCTTTTTCGTCCAACTGAAAGGCTAATTTATTAAAAGGATTTTCCGGCACGCTTATATTCATCCCAATTGCTGAGCCCATCTTGGCGCCCAAAAATACGCTAATATCAATCGGGTTTAAATTTGCCACATACAAAAAAGACATCACGATCATCATAAA
>JAGLNE010000137.1 GCA_023139655.1 Candidatus Parcubacteria bacterium | reverse complement strand
AGCACATAAGCAAAAATTTTTTAAGGAAAATTTTCACAAAATTTGAAAATTTATGCCTAAACTGGTGTTTGGCGACAGCCCCATATAGATAGTTTTACGGGCTGTGATATAACGGCTATTATGCAGGGCTGGGGGTCCTGTCACCCGGGTTCAACTCCCGGCAGCCCGACAAGATAATTATTTCAATAAAAAAATGCCGTCATTAAGGCGGCATTTTGCTTAGCATTTGATTGTAATATTTAATTTAGAGAAAGAACAAATGGATAGTCGGTATAGGATAAAAAGGCTTGTAAATACATACTAATAATTTTTATTGTTTCCTCTGGCTTTAATACAATACCGTTTTTTTTAAGCTTGTTAGCTACTTTGTTTATATCTGTGCACCAGAAATTTTGTAGGCCTGCAATGCTCACCATTATCTTTATAGGGTCATCGCTGATACATAAGAAATAAAATCGAATTTTTAGCTCGTTAGTTACCTGATTCTCCATCTTCCCGAAAACCTTGTTTCCATAGCTTGTTAATATTTTTTCTAAGAGTTGTATTGTTTTCAGTTTATTTTTCGGTATTTTCTTGAAATATTTTATTAGTTTACGGGCCAAATATTGCTTTTTCCTTTTGACTACTAAGAAATCTAAAATGTACATTTTACCCTCCCTTTGTTTTTATATTTATTATTATTTTGTGCGTTGTTTATTAATTATAGTATAGCATAGTCGCCTTTAAGGGCGGTTTTTTGTTTCGACAAAAAGTAACGGATTTCTTGCAAAATTAGACTTAGAATGGTACATTAAGTTTGAAATAGGTAATAAAATAACGTAAATATATGGAGATTAAACAGATTATAAAGCAAATGGAGGAGGATAAGGTGAAATTTATTCTGCTCCAGTTTAGTGATATTTACGGCACTGCCAAAAGCCTGACAATTCCCGCGGCCAAGCTTGAATCGGCGCTTGAGTACGGCACCTGGATAGACGGCTCATCTATTGAGGGCTTTGCCCGGATCGCGGAAAGCGACATGTTTTTAAAGCCGGATTTGGACACTTATGCGGTTCTGCCCTGGCTGGAATCCGAAGACGGCAATACCGCCCGTTTTATTTGCGATGTTTATGACCCGGATGGCACACCGTTTTCCGGGGGCCCGCGGAATATTCTAAAAAGAGTATTGCAGGAAGCCGAAAAAATGGGCTATAAATATATGACCGGCCCGGAGTTGGAATTTTTTCTTTTTCGTCTGGATGAAAAGATACAGCCCCTGCCCCACGACCATGGCAATTATTTTGATATGACCACTGACCAGGCCTACGCAGTGCGGCGCGATATGACCGTAACCCTAGAAAAAATGGGTATTGAGGTGGAGGCCACCCACCACGAAGTGGCGCTGGGCCAGCATGAAATATGTTTTCGCTACAGCGACGCCCTGGCTTCGGCAGACAAAACCGCTACCATGCGGGTGGCGATAAAAGCCGTGGCCCAGAAGCATGATTTACACGCGACTTTTATGCCCAAACCGATCGGCGGAATTAACGGCAGCGGTATGCATGTCCATCAAAGCTTAACGGATAAAAAAACCGGGAAAAATTTATTTTTTAACGAGAAAGATAAATATAATTTGTCACCGATCGCCTATAATTTTATTGCCGGCCAATTGGGGCACGTTAAGGGTATGTCGGCTATTTTGTCGCCGACTGTGAATTCATATAAGCGTTTGGTACCCGGCTACGAAGCCCCTGTCTATATCAGCTGGGCGCGGATCAACCGTTCGGCCTTGATCAGAGTGCCCAGGGCCTCAAGCGGGAAGATCCAGGCTACGCGGATCGAGCTGCGGAACCCGGATCCCAGCTGTAATATTTATTTGGCTTTTGCCGTGATGCTGAAAGCCGGTCTGGACGGCATCAAGAATAATTTAAAAGCGCCCGCCCCAGTGGAAGAGGATGTGTATGGCCTTAGCAGCCAAGAGCTGTTGGACAAAAAAATTGACACCTTGCCCGAGTCCTTGCGGGACGCTTTAAAAGAGCTGAAAGAGGACCGCTTAGTTCAAGAGGCCTTGGGTCAGCATACTTATGAGCGGTTTTTAACGGCCAAGAAACAAGAATGGCGGGATTATGCCCGGCAAGTAACGGACTGGGAGCTAAAACAGTATTTGGAAAAGTATTAAAAATATAATCGGTTTAGATATATGGAGCGCTATATTATAAAATTAAGCTACCCATCGGCGCGACCCGGGCCGGCAACAGAAAATGCCGTTATTGCCCGGCTCAAGATCACAAAAGAAACCAATGCCATATATGGAGCGGTTAGCTGGTTTGAGGACAGGATGTTCCCGGAAATTAAAAGTCAACTGACCAGACATCTTGTTAAAAAAAGGGTGAGCTTGAGATCGGTTTTGAATATTCATAATAAGGAAGGCGTCCGCGATATCAAGCAAATAAAGCGGATGATCAAGTCAATTGGCCGGGGCCGGGATATGCTGGCCCGGTCCGGCATGCCCAATGTCAAACTTTTTAAAACCAAAAAAAATAAGCTGTTTCTGTTCGATGGCCACCATTCGACGCTGGCTTATATGGCGTCCGGGCGGAAGCATCTTGATACTATTCCCCACCTGTTAATTGAACGTAATAACAACGGGCACATAGACGAGGCCGATATTTTTAATTTTTTCGGCGGACATCTTTCCACCGAAAAAAATGTTAATTGGCTGAAGTACGTGATAAACTGGCAGGCTCCGAAAACCGCCCAGCTTTGCGCCCGGCAGGAAAAGAATATGGGTGAATTATACGACAGAGTTAATTGTATTATGAGTTAGTTTTATAAATATGAAAAAAAATCTGGAGCAAAGAATTTGTTTAAGCCTTACCGGAATCGAGGATAAAGATTGGCAAAGCAAATTAAATGAGATCAATAATTTGGGGCTGGATACAATCGCCCTGATCCTGGAGAATTTTTCGAGAAAACAGCGGCAGCTGATTTATGAAGCCTTGGAAGATTCTTCGGTTAAGAACGTACCTTTGATTCATTTGAAGAATGATATGAGCCGGGAAGAGCTTGAGTTTTTGCGCGATAGGTATAAGAGCCAATATTTGACCATTCACGAAGACAGCTTTGGGATACTTGAAAAATGGCACGGACATTACCAAAATCTTTTTCTGGAATTTAACTTTGACGATTATGTCCCCCAAAATGTGAAAGTTGAAAAGATCGGCGGTTTTTGTGTTGATTTGGCGCATTTTAAAGTGGCGCAGGAAAAATGGACCAAAGAATTTGAATATGTTATTCAAAGGAGGAATAATAAAGATATTTTTGCCTGCAATCATTTGTCCGGTTATTCCAAAAGCAAAAACAGAGATTTGCATGATCCGAAAAGCATAAAAGATTTTGAGTATTTAAAAACTTTACCCGATTTTGTTTTTGGCAAGGTAATCGCGCTTGAGGTCTATAATTCGATCAAAGAGCAGCTTGAATTTAAAAAACAAATTATTAAACTTCTTAATTCTGATTAATATTAAAAAAATAAAATCATTGTCCTGGGAGGAGGTTTTTAAGTTTTGGCATGATAATGAGGGCAGTAGTGAGAGTTGGAAAAACGTAGCCAAGAAACGGGGCTTTCCCTCCTGGGCGGAGTGGCGCCTACAAAGCTACGCGCAACCTTTGGGTTGCAAAACAGCATCTTGGGGATATTATGAGATAACCAAGCCAGCTAAAGTGATTGCGGATTTTTATGGCGGCCCTTTTAGGACTTGGGTTGAAAAGTACTATGATAATGAAAAGGCGAGGAAAATTAGTGAGCTGGTCAAGATGCCGGAGATCAGGGAGCACCAAGGGATTCAAGCAATGAAAGATAATTTTCCTAAAAACAACATTATTATTTGCTTGCGTCATAAAGATGAGTTTTATGTTATAGAAGGTATGCATCGTGCTTGCGCTTTAGCTTTAATGAATGAGGAAAAAGATTATTCAATTAAAAAAATGCATTTTGCCATCGGGGAGTCAAAGATTGAAAGCCTGCCGATAGTGGGGTGTAACATGCTTAATAAAAATAAAAATTTAGTATAGGTTTAATTTTTTAAAAATTTAATTTTTTTGGTTTTCCTTTCCACTGGAATAGTTTTTCTATTTAACTATATGAAAAAGAAACAAAACAATTTTGCCTACATTGATAGCCAGAATCTCAATCTTGGTATTAAAGAATTGGGCTGGGAACTGGGTTTTCGTAAGTTTAGAATTTATCTAAGAGATAAGTATCAGGTAAAGAAAGCCTATCTTTTTATTGGTTACATTCCTGAAAACCAAGTTATGTATCAGCGACTCCAAGAATATGGGTATGTTTTGATTTTTAAACCAATACTTATAAATAAAGATGGAGTTGTAAAAGGTAATGTGGATGCTGATTTAGTATTACAAACAATGAGAGATTATATGAACAAGGAATTTGACCAGGTGGTGATTGTGACTAGTGACGGAGATTTTTATTGTTTGGTAGAGTATTTATATAAGAGAAGTAAATTGAAAATGGTTATAAGCCCAAATAGTCAAAAGTGTTCGATATTGCTTAAGAAAAAAGCTAAAGAAAAAATAGTTTTTATGGATAATTTAAAAAGAAAACTTGAGTATAAACGAAAAAACACCGCTTAAGGACAAAACCTTAAGAGGTGTTTTTACATCGTGATTCTATAACTAATTTAGCATATAGAGGATTAAAAGTCAATAAATATATGTCTATAAATAAAAAAATACTAATCTTTATTTTCTTAGTGATACTTGTAGTAGTCGGTTCGTATTCGGTATATTATATGTTTACGTTTGAGCAGAATGAGAAAAAAATTGTTTTGGGTGAATGGTATTATAGGAAGTGTAAAGATTTGGATTATAATATTGTCTATGTTAAAAGTTTTGCCGATAAAAATATAAAATTTTTCTATATTTATGATGAGAACGGAAAAGTTTTAGAGGCTTTTCAAACAACCAAGCCAGGTGTTTACGATGATATTATTAATAATGAATCCAATGTTGAACCTAAGACACAGATTAGTCCGAAGTTTTGTGTTTATATTGAAGAAAGTGATTTTTATAAAATAGTAAATAATTAGTTTTTTCCTTTCTCAGAAAAAAACTATGACAAAGATAACAGATTTATGTCAGATATAAAAGAGATAACAAAAAGAATAGTTGAGTTGCGTGACGAGCGGGACTGGAAACAATTTCATACTCCCAAGGATATGGCTCTGTCTTTAGTTCTTGAAGCGGCTGAGGTCTTGGAGCATTTTCAATGGAAAACGCGGGAAGATGTGGAGGAATATATTAAAACGCATAAGGCGGAAATTGGAGATGAGTTGGCAGATGTTTTATGTTGGGTGCTTTTGATGTGTAATGACCTGGATATTGATATTTATAAAGCATCACTGGAAAAAATGGAAAAAACTGAAAAGAAATATCCAATTGATAAAGCTAAAGGGAGGGCGGATAAATATAATAAGTTATGATTAATTTAATATAGATTATCAGCAACATTAATTTAAATAAAGGCTGATCCGCCTTGGGCGGGTAATATAGATTAATTTTTAAAATATAATTATAAATAATAACTGCCTTTAATTGTTACTAATAGAGAACATAAAAGTATATGTTAGTGTTTATTGATGATTCTGGAGATCCAGGATTTAAATATTATCCGCTATGTGGATACGTTTGAGGAAGAAAAGGAGATTGATATTAGCGTAAATTTAAAAGAGCTTAAAAAGATTGAGCCTGAGTTGGTTAAGCTAGAAAAGGAAATGGCGGGTTATTTGAAGAAATTAAATATTAAATAAAATATATGGGGGACAATAAATCAATTGTTATTTTTGAAGATCAGCCAGTTCGCCGTGCCTGGGATAAAAGCAAAGAAAAATGGTATTTTTCCATTATAGATATTATTGCTGTTTTGACCGATCAGAGAGATTATAAAAAATCAAAAACATATTGGACAACACTTAAAAATCGTTTAAAAAATG
>JAGLNE010000136.1 GCA_023139655.1 Candidatus Parcubacteria bacterium | reverse complement strand
CAAATAAAAAAATCCCGTGCCTGATACAAGCACTTAGGGATTTTCTGCTCTATTTATATAATATCATACATTTAAGTCCAGGTCAACCTGGACTGTCAAGGTTGTTTTATTAATTTATTATTTTATTGCCCTTGACAGATTATTTTATATTTGGTATAATATTATAATTATAAATAAAGTAAAAAAATAAACAAAAAAATCTTAAAGGAGGATTTTTAAAATGAAAAAGTCTATAGTTATTTTAGTTTGTTTGTTTGTAAGTTTTTTATTTCTTGGATGTTCAACGTCGAGCACTATAATTAAAAAAGGGCCTAATAATAAAGTAATTAGTTCTGAATACTCCCGAAAAACTTTTAATATTTTCGGGGATAAAGAGTCGGCAAGAAGTTGGTCTCAGGCAGATCATTTAGCCCGCACTCTGCCCAAAACGGAGAGCAAACGAAAACCAAGGATAGGGGACTCTGGCCACATTGGGCCAGTAAGAAATAGAAAATAAAGTAGACAAATCATAAAAGGCGTGGTTTAAGTGAAAACTTTAAACCACGCCTGTTTTATTTTAAATAATTATTTTTTTATTATCCACCCCAAGGTAGAGCATTAAAGACAAAGTAAGTGATTGCGTAAGCGCTTACAGTAATAATTAAACCAATAATTGCTTGCCTGATTCTTTCTTTGGCAGCGGTCACCTTACCTTCGTCTCCGCCTGCCATCATCCAGCCATAGCCGCCAATTATTATTAGTATAATAAATATTATTGCCAGCAAACCAAGAAAGGCTGATATAATATAATTTGCCAATTCGCCTAGGCCAATACTTAGATCAAAACCTGCCTCTCCCGTAAAAACAAGCTCATGGCTAACAATATCATCTTGGGCATCGGTAGTAATTAATCCTGCATATACGCCACAGGAAATGGACAACAAAAAGAAAAGTGTAACAAAACAAATTGCTATTGTCTTAAAATAATTATTGGTTAAACAACTTTTCATTTGTCGGTTTATATTTATAATTAATTACTGTAGATAATTTCATTAAAGATAAAAGTCCATATTGCGTAAGAGCTTACGGTAATAATCAGGCCAATTATTGCTCTTCTAATAGTATTTTTTGCTTGGGTAAGCTTGGTTTCGTCACCACCTGCAGTCATCCAATTATAGCCGGCATAAAGCATTAAAGAAATAAATATAACACTAAGTAAGCCCAAAAACGCACTGACAATAGTTCCAATTATTTCCGATATAGTATATTTATCTGCCGCGGCATATCCAGCGTCTTCCCTAATGTCATGTAGAGCCTTTAACGGTGCGGTATCAGAGGCAAAAACCAAATAGGGAAGTAATAGTATTATTACTAGACAGGCCAGTATTAATACGTGTTTAATTGTTTTGGTCATATTTTATTTTTATTTTATTAATTATTATTCTGGCGCTGTCTCCACCAAGGCCTGAGAGGCCAATTGGTCAAGAACAAAAACGCTGATAGCATAGGCAGAGAGAACTATAATAAGGCCAATAATTGCAGCGGAGATTAAATTCCTAGCCCGCTTAACTTGTTCTTCATTGCCCCGGTCTGTCATCCAGAGGTAGCCGCCATAGATTAACAGGCTTAAGAATATTACGCCAAGTAAAGATAGCAGAGTTTGGATTATTGTTGCAATTAAAGAGTTAATGTCATTTTGGCTAGTATCAAATCCTGCTCCACCAGCGGCTGAATCAGCATACGTCTTAGCATCAGATAAATTTGTGGCCATAGCTAAAGATGGTAAAAAAATAAATAAGCAAAGCAGTACGATTATTATTTTATTTATTTTATGGGATAAATTGATCATATTCACTTGATCCGTCCGTTGAAACATCGGACATCATTTGTGTAAATAAGGCTGTTATAGCATAAGCGGCCAGGACAATGATTAGGCCGATAATTGCATTTTTTATAACATCTTTAGCCTTTTTGGCTAGAGCTTCTTCACCCCGGTCCATCATCCAGAGGTAGCCGCCGTAGATTAAGAGGACTAGAAATATTACACCTAAAAAGGATAATAGTACTTTAATTACTAGGCCAATAATTTCGATTGGGTCATCGGAGCCAAAAAAAGCTGGAGTATCTCCATCAAGGTGGCCGGTTTGTTGGGCAGTTCCGACTAAGCTATCCGTGAAATTATCCTCTATTGTTTTACCTGCTCGTAGGTCGGTTGTAGTAAAGGTTAAACCAGTTATGGAAATAAGAGAAATAATTATTAGTAAATATTTTAGTTTAAGCATGCGGTTTTTACAATTATTCACTTATCCACCACCAGTGCTAATCATGGCCTTACCAATATAGTCGGTAATAGCATAGGCGGCTAGGATTATAACTAAGCCTATGACTGCGGCTTGGATTAAATCTTTGGCCTTTTCCACATTTTGGTCATTGCCGCGGGCCGTCATCCAGGTAAATCCGCCATAGACCATTAAGCCAAGGAAGAGAACGCCAATAAAGGCCAGGACCGCGCCGACAATTTGGCCGATCGCAGTTGGCAGGTTATCGGCAACAGAAGTGGGGCCAGCGGCACCGCTTGGGTTAGTAGCGCCGTCGTAGCCTACGGCCGCAGATTTGTTAAGGCCTGTTTGGGCGTCTTGGACAGCAGAGGTGGCATTGGTAACAAAAGGTAGAAAAACAAAAATAGCCAACACGGCTACTGCGCAAATAACTTTATTAAAATTTAGCATTTTTGTTTTTATATTTAAACACATAAGACCTTAGCTTTAAGCACTCCAATATTTAGCCGGCTAAACTTGCATTTAGCCGGCTCATATATTAGAATCCACCGTTAATTGCGTTTTCAGTAATTTCGATAACAAAGGTAACGATCGCGAACGCGGCCAGTACAATTATAAGTCCGATAGCACCGGAAATTATAATTTTTTTGGCTTTCGCCACCCGGTCCTCATTGCCACCGGCCGTCATCCACATAAAACCGCCGTAAAGAATTATGGCAACCGCGATGATCCCGAGGAAGGTGAGTAAGTATTGGATAATACCAACTGCCGTATCACGGATATCTTCGTCGCCGGCCGAGGCCAAGCCGATATTTTCGGCATAACCAACGCCTAAGTCAATCGCTTGCGCGCTGGGGGCCAACATTAAACCTAGCAACAGAATAATTGCCCCGAGCTTGATCATTAAATTTTGGGGTTCTAAAAATTTCATAGTTAAAATTTTAGGCCTCCTTGGCACTCTAAAACATACACTGAATCTATTTTTAGCAGAATTCAGTTAAAAGCATACTAGCTTTCTTAAAGTAGATATGTTTAGAAATTACCGTTGATAGCGTTAGTTGTGATCTGAATAACAAAGGTGACAATCGCGAAAGCGGCCAGGATCACTATAAGACCGATTGCGCCGGCAGTGATAGTTTTCTTAGCGCTGGCAATTTTGTCTTCATTACCGCCAGCCGTCATCCAGCGGAAACCGCCAATAAGGATGATTACTACCGCGATGATTCCCAGAAAAGTCATTAAGTACTTAAC
>JAGLNE010000135.1 GCA_023139655.1 Candidatus Parcubacteria bacterium | reverse complement strand
AAAGAGAATTTTGGGCTACCGCGGATTCTACCGATTATATTGATTGGGATAATGCCATGATAAACCCCAGCTTCCCAAATTTAAAGCCTTCAACCAAGACTATTTCCATCAGGCTTACTTTAAGCATGCTTGATCGCCTTAAGGTGCTGGCTAACTCGCGGGACATCCCCTATCAGTCGTTCATTAAAATGATTCTGGCTGAGAGAATAAAAGAAGAAAATAATTGTTGATAGCACGCAGCACGTAGCAAGGAACATAGAACAAATAACATATAAAAAACGGGCGAAGAGCTCGTTTTTTTTGTTACCAATTATTTATTTTCTTTTAATACTCCATAGCATTTTACTAATTTCTTCCGCTTGTAAAAATAAATCGTCATATACATCTTTGTTAATATAGTTTTCGGTATAAGAAAAATATATTAAATATTTTGACTCTTTAAGTGAACCAAAAGAAATATCTAAAAAATTATCATAAACTTTACATTTTTCACCTCTTCTTCTGGCAAAGCCTTCAATGTAGTTTAATATAACCGAAAGAGCAGCTCTTCTTAATTGCGATGTTATACCATATAATTCTTCTTTGGGAAATGATCTGGTAACCCGATAAACATCCTTAACAAAATTATGCATCTTTATTTTTAAATTATCGTGAAAAGTCATAAATAAAAAAACCCGAAAAATCGGGAATAGTTAATTATAATATGTTATATGATCTATGTTATATGTTATATGTTACGTGCTGCGTGCTATGTGTTGCGTGCAAGAAGTGCTGCTCCAATCGCCCCCATATTAGCACCTAGCTTACTTTTCGCAATCTTTACCTTCTTCCGAGCTTCACTTGATTCAATATGGGTCTTCATCATCTTTTTAGTCTGAGAAAGAAAAAGGTCGCTTGATTCAACCACGCTGCCGCCAACAACGAAAATCTCCGGATCAATCAGATTAACGATATTGGCTAGCGCCGCTCCCAACATCCGACCCAGTTCCTCATAATTACGCTCAGCCAGGATATCGCCGCGATAGGCTTCTTCGGCCATTTGAGCCGGGTTATTCTGCATAATCTTATGATAAGCCTCTTCAAAGCCAATGCCATTCTCCAAATCAACAATAAATTTACCCAGTTCACCGGCTCCACCATGAGCCACGTTATATACCTCATTATTAACCCACCAACCACCACCGATCCCAGTGCCAATTATTATACCATAAACATTTTGTCTGCCCTTACCAGCACCGACTTTAGCTTCCGCTCGAACAAAACAATTAGCATCATTATCAACCACAACTGGTAAATCAATAATTGATTTCAATTTTTCCGATAAATTAACATTATTAATAATCGGAATGTTTGGTGATACAAGCATAATACTACGATCAGAATTCAATGTTCCGGCAATACCCAAGCCAATGCCTAGAACTCGCGCCTTGATCTCTTTGGCACGCGCAAGCATCGGGTCTACAAGTGCTTTAACCATTACCAAGAAATGGTCCAGGCTGTCTCTGGGCGTAGCCAGAGAATCGTCGGCAACAACTTTTTCACCGTCAAAAAGCACGACTTTCATATTGGTACCGCCGATATCCAAGCCTATTGTATATGTTTTATTATTTTTTGCCATAAAATACTATATAAGAAACAAGGTACAAGGATACAAGAAACAAACAAATTAAAAGATACAAATTATAAACAGTTTTTAATTTTTAATTTGAGTTTTGTTTGTTTCTTGCGTCTTGTTTCTTGCGTCTTTTTAAATACACAAAAAAATTATTCTTCAAATAACTTTTTAGACTCATTCCATAACGCCGCGTCTCCATTAGCTTCACGTTCCCAGTACCACCACTCCACGCCCCAGAGATAAAACTCGCGAAAGCCGGTTTGACTAGAAAATTCAATGATCTCTCTAAACTTTGTGAGATTCATTGTTCGATCGCGTTCGTCTTTGGACAGATCCTGAAAAGGAACCGGCCCCCAGGGCTCGGCTTGCAGCTCTATCACCAGCCATTTTTCCGGACGGGTGAAAAGCCGGGTAACATTCTTCTTGAAACGGAAAAAACCGGGTTCGATCGGATAATGAATATAGCGGTTCAGGGCCTTGGAGTAAGTATCGCGGTACATGGTAGTGCCAAAAATATCAGCCCGTCTAGCCGCCGGTATCCAAAGGGAGAGTTCACCCGAATCGGTTAAAAGAATCGGACGCTGATCCAGGGCCTTGACCAGCTGGATCTCCTGATTTAAAAATTCTTTATTTAAATCCGGGCATTCGCCAAAATGCGGTAAAAACGGTTCATTCTCTACCTGCCAGGCAACAATTTGAGGAATTTTTTTATAGCGGCTTATCACGGCGGCGATATAATCACCTATTTCCTTTTCTCTTTCCTTTTCTGTTAGTGCTTCCGCCCAGACCGGAAAATGGCATTCCGGCCAGCGCGGCAAACGCCCGCCCACAGCCAAAATGATCTCAGTGTCGCGCTTGGCGGCTTCGCTTATCATCCAATCAAGAAACTTCCAACTGTACTCATCTTGTTTTGGCTCAGCCTCATCCCAATACGCGGACAGGCGCAAACGACGCACTTTAAGATCGTCCAATATTGACACAAAAATTTCCTTTGGGTCAAGCCCTAACGCTGTGGCTTGCTTTTCGGAAAAAGTAACTCCGTATCTTAGCTCATCAGCAGAATAAACACAGCCGCGGCTAAGCAAAAAGATAATAAATAAAAATAATATTAGAAATACGAATAACCACTTGAGTCTTTTTAATATTTGGAACATTATTTATTTCTTTTAATCTTCATTCTTATATTTTCATCATTTGTTCTGCTAGCAAGGTGTTAGATAATAGAAAGCAGAAAACAGAAAATAGTATGCGAATTATTTTAAAAACTATCTATTTTCTGCTTTCTATTTTCTGCTTTCTAAATTACGGTATTATAAACGGCTCAGTAAGCACGGCCTCAATATTCCGGTAAACAAACTCGGTAATCGCGTAAGCACAAAGAATAATGATAAAACCAATAATTCCGGTCCTGATCTGAGCCTTGGCCTCAGCCAGTCTGGTTTCATTGCCCCCGGCTGTCATCCACTTATAGCCGGCCGCAATTATTAGTACTGTAAAAATTATTGCCAAAAAAGCCAAAAAAACCTTTATCACATTACCGGTAATTGTTCGCACATCAGTTGGCGAACCAGTTTCGTCAAAAGCCTGGCCTAATTGATCTTTAATACCCGAATCCTGCGAATCCCATAAAGTCTGGCCAGCCATAACCGGCTGAAAAGATAGGGTTAAAATAGCCAAACTTAAGAGTATAAAGAAAGCTATTACATGTTTAGAAATTTTCATACTTATTGTGTTATAATTATATATAGATAGCAGATAACAGAAAGCAGAAAGCAGCTAAAACTCGTTTTTCTGCTATTTATTGTCTGCTATCTGTTTTCTAGTTAAATTATACCAAATTTATTAGCTTAAATACAATTATTTAACATATTATTCGTAAATTCGTAAAGAATTTGTAATTCGTAACCTATAATTCGTAACAATGAAATTATCCACTAAGGTAGCCTACAATACTATAATCCAATTTAGTAGTAAAATCATTGCCACTGGCTTGGGGCTAATCGCTATTGCTATTATCACCCGGGACCTGGGGCAAGAAGGTTTTGGGGAATATACAGCCGCCATGACCTTTTTGTCTTTTTTCGGCATTATCGCCGATC
>JAGLNE010000134.1 GCA_023139655.1 Candidatus Parcubacteria bacterium | reverse complement strand
GCCCATTTTCAGCAGTATCCTGTTGCCTAACTAAGACCAAATCGCCATCATTTATATTTTCATCAATCATGCTATTGCCAACTACTCGCAACGCATAGAATTCTCCAGCCCGAGATATTTTACTTTTTGGCACGGCGATTATTTCTTTATTTTGTATCGCTTCAATTGGCTGACCAGCCGCGATTAAACCAAGCAATGGAATATTCACCATTTTTTCATTTTCATAAACATTAATTGATCTCGGTCTGTTGTCTTGCTTTCCTATAAATCCTAAATCCCGCAATTTTTTAACATGAAAATGAGCAGTGGAAACAGAGGCAAGTTTAAATTTTTTGCGTATTTCCTCCAAAGAAGGGGCATATCCTTTCTTCCTATGATATGAGGATATGAAATCTAAAACTTGTTTTTGTTTTTTGGTTAACATATTTCTTGACTTTATCTTTTATTAACTTTATACTTACATTATAATAGAAAGAAAGTAGAAAGTCAAAAGGGACTTTGTCCACAATTATTATATATATCAAAGATAACAAAACAGAGATGGAACGGGTTAAGAAAAAAGCAAAAAAATTGGTAAAAAATAGTTTATATATTTGATAGAATATAAACTAAATGATAATATAGTTTATATCTTAAATAGAATATAGATTAAAATGAATAAAATAATTATGATTGTAAATATTTTAATACTTTTGTTGATTAAATTTGATAAAAAGCAAAGAAAATTTGTTGTTTAGAATTTTATTATATGGCGATTATTAAATTACGGCGGCAAAAGAGGATTTATTATTAACTGCTATAGTCCGACGGACATACCAATAGCTTCGCAATTTGGCGAGCGCGGTAGAACATCTAGCTTTCGTAGTTCAACGGATAGAACATCGGTTTCCGGAACCGACGATGCAGGTTCGATTCCTGCCGAGAGCACAAAACATTAATAGATTCCTGCTTGTCCGCCGAAGCTTTAGCGTAGGTGGGCCAGGTGCACATATGATTCTTAGAACCAATCTTTACAAAAAAATAGTTAAACTGCTTAAGCTGGATAAGCCTTTGGTTATTTTTGATATTGAGTCCACCGGCCTTAATCTGCATTCTGACAAAATAGTGGAGCTGGCCTATATTAAAATCTGGCCAAACTCCAAGACAAAGAAAGACGACATGCTTATTAATCCAGAGATGAAAATCGGCAAGGAGGCAATTTCGATTCACGGTATTCGCAATCGATACATAAAGGATAAGCCTCCTTTCCGGGATAAGGCGCAAGAGATTTGGGAGGTGTTCAATGATTCCTATTATTCCGGGTTTAACATTATGAATTTTGACTTACCCTTACTCCGGCGCGAGTTTGTTCGTTGCGGCATGGATTTTGAATATACGAGCAAGCAGATAATTGATACCCGGGAATTATTTCTTAAGATGGTACCTCGGACTTTGTCCGCGACTTATGAATATTATTGCGACAAGGATTTTAAACAATGGCACACTGCCCTTATTGATACCGAAGTTTCAGCGGAAATATTGGTTAAACAACTGGAAAAATATGAAGAGTGCCGGGATTGGGAGTTTATAAATAAAATTCACGCTACTGAAGAAAGCGAATTTTCAGAGGGCACTCGAAAATTCTATTGGCTGCGTGGCGAGGCGTATTTTGCTTTTTCCAAATACCGCGACCGGTCGCTCAAGGAAGTCGCTCGGGAGGACCCGAATTTTTTAGAATGGATGCTTGCGGCGGATTTTAGCAAAGAGAATAAATCAATCGTGGAAAAAGCGCTTCATGACAGTGTTAATAAAAGATTTTTAGTTGGTAAAAATATATTAAAAAAATAATATAGATTTTTTATGGATATATTGTCCCATGCTCTTTGGACCAATTTAATTTTTAAGGAGTTTCCTTTGGCCCAGCGCTCACTTGCGGTAATGTTCGGGGTTATGCCGGATTTTTTGAGTTTTTCCTTCCTGGCCGCTAAGCATTTTATTAGAAAGACTATGCATTATACTGATCCGCCGCTCCACGTCATTCCGCGCCAAGTATTTACAATGTATAATATTACTCATAGTCTGGTAATATGGATAGGCATATTTTTAATTTTGAAAATAATCGGTTTATCCTGGTTGGCTTTGGCGGTTATGGGTTGGGGGCTACATATTCTTTTGGATATTTTTACTCATTCGCGTGATTATTTCCCTACTCCGATCCTTTGGCCTTTTTCTAAATTTCATTTTTCCGGCATTAACTGGAGTAACAAATGGTTTATGCTTTTTAATTACGCGGTGCTGGTATTCTTGTATTTGGTTTTTTATTTTTAGATCCCACGAATCAACGAATCTATTTACAAATTTACGAATAAAATGTTTAATTTGTCTGTTTAAGTTATTTTAGATACAATATAATTATGGAAGAAAAAGAGGAAAATAGAATAATTACGAGTAAGGAGACTAATGGTGATAAGCAATTAGATGTTGCTTTGCGCCCTAAAAAGTTGGATGAATATGTTGGGCAAGAGAAAACTAAGGCAAACGTGAAGATCGCGATTGAGGCAGCGCGGAGAAGAAATGAGCCGATTGAGCATGTTCTTCTCTATGGCGCGCCTGGACTAGGCAAAACCACTCTGGCGCATATTCTTGCCAATGAATTAGGGGCTAATATTCGCATCACCAGCGGACCGGCGATTGAAAAGAGCGGTGATTTGGCCGCGATTCTTACCAATTTGCAAGAAGGTGATATTTTATTTATTGATGAGATTCACCGGCTTAACCGGACGATTGAAGAAATACTTTATCCGGCCATGGAGGACTATGCTCTGGATATTATTATTGGCAAAGGGCCAAGCGCGCGTACGCTTCGTATTGATTTGCCCCGGATCACAATAATAGGCGCAACCACCAAGATGAGCCTGCTGAGCGCTCCGCTTCGCGACCGCTTTGGTATGGTATATCACCTTAATTTTTATGAGCATGGCGATGTTGAGGAGATTATTAACCGCAGCGCCGGGATACTGGACGTGGAAATAGATGATTATTCCATAGAAAAAATAGCTGCTCGCGCCCGCCGAACACCGCGAGTTGCCAATCGACTACTTAAGCGGGTGCGGGATTATTGCGACGTTAAGGGCGAAGGTGTGATTGAGAAAAAGCATTGCCATAGTGCTTTTGAAATGCTGGATGTTGATGAACTCGGACTGGATCTGGTTGATCGGAAAATACTTGAGCTTATAATTGATAAATTCAAAGGCGGGCCGGTTGGTTTAAACACAATTGCGGCCGCGACCGGTGAGGATATGGCAACCATCGAAGAGGTCTATGAGCCATTTTTAATGCGCCTTGGCTTCCTTGACCGCTCGCCTAGAGGACGGATCGTTACCGATATTGCGTATAAACACCTAGGAAAGAAGAAAACAGAAAAGCAAAAGAAGTTAATTTAAAACCCCAAATTACAAATAAATCCCAAGCACCAAATTCAAAAAAGAGTTTTGGACATTTGGTCATTGAAATTTGTAATTTATTTGTTATTTGGTGCTTATTGTTTAGACTATTATGACATTTCCACTTATAATTTTTTTATATGTTTACTACGGATTTTTGGCAATCTGGTTGGTTTTTATTTTAACCGCGGTTTATCATATGCTTAAGTTCGGCTTTAAGACTGCTAGCACCTTGCTTTTAACAATAATTTTTTTAGCAGTGGCCGCAGCAATGTTGATAATATCAGCCGCGTTTATTGGTCAGATTGACTGGCAAACAGAGATATCATTATTTAATTCATTTACGCAGCCTGACATAATTATTGATTGATATGTTATCAAAGTATCATTTACCAAATCAATTACCCAATGAAAAAATTCTTAAAATTATTAGAAAGGATATTTTTATTTTATTAAAAAAGATTGTGTTTTTTGTTTTTCTTACTATTTTGCCGCTTGTTTTGTTTTTCGTGATTGCGATGTCACAGCCTCAGTTTCTGAGTGGTAAGATAACATATCCCTTAATGGTTCTTGGTACCAGCGCATATTATTTATTTATTTGGTTATTTTTCTTTTTTTCTTTTATTGATTATTATTTGGATGTTTGGCTGATAACGAACGAACGGATTATAGACATTGAACAAAAAGGATTTTTTTCTCGGGTGATTAGTGAGCATAAAATATTTCGTATTCAGGATGTTACCAGTGAGGTGCATGGAGTTTTTCCGACCATCCTTCGCTATGGCCAGGTTTTTGTGCAAACCGCCGGCACCAAACAGCGTTTTAATTTCCGCCAAATCCCTAATCCCAATAAAGTTCGGGATATGATTATTAAATTAGTTGAGCGCAAGAAGCGAGAAATTCAGAATGAGGAGAAAAATAATATATAATAAATCTCATGGTATGAGGTTAAGTGATTTTAATTATAATTTACCGCGCGAATTAATCGCGCAAGAGCCGATTAAACCGCGAGACCACTCGCGGTTATTAATTTTGGATAAACAAAGCGGCAAGATAGAGCATAAAAAATTTTATAATATCATTGATTATTTAAAAAAGGGAGATGTGCTGGTTATGAATAATTCTAAGGTTTTTCCAGCCAGGTTGATAGGCAAACGCAAAGAAAGTGGTGGCAAGGTCGAGGTGTTTTTACTGCGTTCCCTCTCCCCCCGGCCCCCTCTCCTAGACAAGAGAGGGGGAGAAAAAAAATGTGAAGAGGTATGGCAATGTTTGGTTGGCGGGAGACGAGTTAGGGCTGGACTCCAAATCGAGTTTGATAAAAATCTTGAAGGCGAATTAAAGAAAGACAATAAAGATTCTACTTGGGAGATTGAGTTTAATTTGAGCAATAAAGAAATGATGAAAGTAGTAGAAAAAATTGGGCAAACTCCGCTACCACCGTATATAAAAAGAATTAAAAATGAAGAATTATATAATGCCCCAGGGGTAAAAATTAATAATAATGATAAGAATAATTATCAGACAGTATATGCGGATGAGAAGAAAATTGGGTCAGTGGCGGCGCCGACGGCTGGGTTTCATTTTACTCCCGAGCTGCTTAGGAAAATTAAAGCCAAGGGCGTGCAGATTGAATATATTACTCTTCATGTTGGCCTGGGCACCTTTGCCCCGGTAAAGACGGATGACATTAGCAAACATAAAATGCATGCGGAGTTTGTTGAAATAGATAAAGACGTTTTAAAAAGAATAATAAAAGCTAAAAAAGAAAAACAAAGAATTATTGCAGTCGGCACGACTAGTGTTAGGACATTGGAGGCGGTATTTCGAAAAATTACAAATTACAAATTACAAATAATAAAATGCCCCTTGGGTACAAATAAATTCCAAATAGCAAATTCAAAAAATCAAACTTTTCAAGAATTTGTAAATATCTTTATCTATCCTGGCTATAAATTCAAAATCGTTGACGCGATGATCACTAATTTTCATTTGCCGAAATCTACTTTATTAATGCTTGTGTCCGCAATGGCCTGTAAAGACAATATTGATAAAGCGTATAAAGAAGCGATAAAAAAGAAATATCGGTTTTATTCATATGGTGATGCGATGTTTATAAGTTAAAAAACTTGACTTTTAATACTGTATCTGATTATATTAAGTTATAAATTAATTTATTTTTATCGATTATGTCTGTACCAAAGAAAAGAAGAACTCCTGGTTCGGCTGGACGGCGTCGTTCACACCACGCTCTTAAGGCCGTAACCTTAACTAAATGCACCCAATGCGGCCGCAGTATAAGGCCTCATACCGCCTGCATGTTTTGCGGCACATATAAAGGGAAAGAAGTTATTAAGATCAAGGATAAAAAGAAGAAGAAAGAATAATTGATTTGTTCTGTTTTTCTTATAAGCAAATTTGTTAATTAACAGTTACATAGTTACGTAGTTACATAGTTTATTTTTTAGCAGCTTAACTAAGCAACTAATCAACTAAGTAACTAATACAACTATCAAATATGTCTAATAGACACTTAGCTCGTACTATCGCGATGCAAGCCCTGTTTCTTTGGGATTTTCATGGCAAAAAAGAAGCTAACTTGGAACCCTTGATAAGCGGGGTTTTTAAAAGTTTTGCTCCCCAATTTGAAGATCATGGTTTTGTCCATGATGTTATTAATGGCG
This sequence comes from Candidatus Parcubacteria bacterium, assembly GCA_023139655.1. GTDB lineage: Bacteria > Patescibacteriota > Patescibacteriia > Patescibacteriales > UBA12075 > JAGLNE01. The sequence continues at coordinate 2,138 of JAGLNE010000134.1, read as the reverse complement.
TGCTTAAATACCAAGAAGCAATTGACGCTTATATTACCAAGTACGCTACCGAGTGGCCCTTGGACCAGATTACTGTCGTTGACCGGAACATTCTTCGGATTGGAGTATATGAATTGATCTTTAATGAGGAAATACCGGCCAAGGTGGCAATCAATGAAGCGATTGAGATCGCCAAAACATTTGGTTCGGAATCAAGCGGTAAATTTGTCAACGGAGTTCTGGGCGCGATTTATAAGGATATGCTTAAAGAAGAAGAGAGGGAGAAAAAATAGTATTACAATTAAATATTATGGTTGTATGGTTATATAGTTATATGGCTAGTATTAATTATTAGTTCGGCATATAACAATATCACAATATAGCCATTCATAAGAAATTATGAGTGACCTTAAACAGCTCGAAAAGAGCGTAGGTGTTAAGTTCAAAAACATCGACTTGCTTCGCCAATCAATGGTTCACCGGTCCTATTTAAATGAAAATCCGGGTTTTGGCCTACCGCATAATGAGCGGTTGGAGTTTTTGGGTGACGCAGTGCTCGAAATTATAGTAACCGAGCATTTGTTTATTAAATTTCCTAAAACCCCGGAAGGGGATCTGACCAATTGGCGCGCCAGTTTGGTTAATTCCAAAATGCTTTGTCTGGTTGCGCAGGAAGTAGAATTGGAGGGCCATCTTTATCTTTCCCGCGGGGAAGCCAAGGATAGTAATTCAAAAGCCAGGCAATATATTTTGGCCAACGCGGTTGAAGCCTTGATTGGCGCGATTTATCTGGACCAGGGGATTAAAAAATCATCCGAATTTGTTCACAAAAAAATTATTTCCAAATTGGAAAATATTTTGGAGAACGAATTGTACCTTGACCCTAAATCAAAATTTCAGGAAAAAGCCCAAGAACTCTATAAGACTACTCCGCACTACAAGGTGCTTAGTGAAACCGGGCCTGATCATGACAAAGTTTTTGAAGTAGGTTTATATTTAAGTGATGAGTTGGTTTGCCGCGGTCGCGGCTCCAGTAAACAGGAAGCCCAAGTGGATGCCGCCGACAAAGGCATAAAAAAGAAGAAATGGTGATTACGAATTACGAATTAGCTACGAATATTACGAACTCACTTAACAGAATAAATATCTATAAAAATCTCCCGTAAATGACGGGGGATTTTTTTTATGGTATAATTATTACGAATTCAAATTAATTCGTAATTTATATATAAACATATGACAATTAAAGAACTTTTAAAAATTGCGGCTGAGAAAAAGGCCTCAGACCTACATTTAGTGGTAGGAATACCGCCGGTTATTAGAATTGACGGGGATTTAAAATATCTGGAAGAAAAAAATAAAGTAACGGCCAAAGACATGGAAGCTATGATTGTCCAAATGTTAAGTGCTAATGATCTGGAGCGTTTCAAAACCAGTAAAGAGCTGGATATTGGCTTCGCCGTGGACGGCTTTCGTTATCGGGTCAACTTGCATTTTGAAAAAGGCAATATGGGTTTGGTGGCGCGGGTTATTACCGCGCATATTCCAACCTTGGATGAGATTGGTATGCCCAAGATAATTTATAATTTACTTGATTTAAAGCAAGGGTTGATTCTCTTGACCGGGCCGACTGGTTGTGGTAAGTCTACCAGCTTGGCGGCGATGGTTGATTATATTAATAATAATCGTTTTTCTCACATCATCACTTTGGAAGATCCAATTGAATATTTATTTGAATCAAAGAAAAGTATAATTATGCAACGCCAACTGGGCTCGGACATGCTTTCTTTTGCCGAAGGGCTTAAGCATGCGCTAAGGCAAGATCCAAATGTTATTATGGTGGGCGAGATGCGCGACCTGGAAACTATTGCTACGACAATTACATTAGCTGAAACCGGGCATTTGGTATTGGCCACACTGCATACCTACAACGCCGCGCAAACTATTGATCGGATAATCGATATTTTTCCGCCGCATCAGCAGAATCAGGTGCGGCAACAGCTTTCTATGACTTTGGCCAGCGTGGTCTCGCAACGGCTGCTACCTAAGGTAGGGGGTGGGCGCATTGCTAGTCGTGAAATAATGATCAATACTCCGGCCGTGGCCAACATGATCCGGGAAGGCAAGATATCCCAGCTTAAAACCATTATTGAAACCAG
>JAGLNE010000133.1 GCA_023139655.1 Candidatus Parcubacteria bacterium | reverse complement strand
ACCGGGAATAGTGGTTATAACTATATCGTCCGAATAACCGATATTTCCCCAATCATCGCTGGAAAGAGCGCGTAAATGATATACAGAATCAGGCTCCAAATTTATTAATGTAACAAAATGCTCTGTGCTTGACGCCCATTCACCGTAGACAGAACCATAGCTTATACTCTTGCCATACTCGATAAAACTGGTCGCTTCTTCGTCTGTTTCCCAGGTGATAACGGCAGTTTGGTTAGTCACCGATATAGCCTGAACATTTGTTATTTCGGGAGGAACTTTATCGGTCTTATCAATGATCAATATTCCACCACCCCCGCCAGAAGGCGTAGTCCCCCCAGGATCTGAACCGGATGTAAAACTCCGAGCAGTAGTGTCGGTGGTAACCCCGCCATTAATCCGCTCGGAACGGACCCGATAATAATACGTTGTTTCCGGTAATAAGCCGGTGGCTATAACACTATGGCTGGTATTATTTTTTACGCTAGTGCCTTGCTCCATACTGCTCAAAAATGAACTGTCAGTTGAATACACCACATAAGCATCACTTACTATATCTGTAGTCCATGAAACAGTCACATCCACCCCATCAACCGAGTGGCTGACGTTAGAAATAATCGGCCCATCAAAAGTATGGTGAATATTTTCATAAATAATATAACTGCTACTCTTCATGGCTGCGTTTGCACTGGCCCCAACTATAAACAAGCCAAGCAAAATCAATGCAAGCATTGCCGGCTTGGCTTGTTTAAGAGTTAGGTTTTGTTTTTTTGCGTTTTGCATGGGGTATATAAAATAAGGCAAAATGTTTAAAGTATTTTTAATATTAATTTATGTTTAATAATTTTATCTTTCTAATAATCGTTTTACGCAGATTGTACGCGGATGACTACGCTGATTTTACGCGGATATTTATTTAATTATATTTACTCCATATATTTTCTAATAAACTTTCTTAAGTCAGACTCAAAAACCCGGTAAGTCTTTCGACCTATCCGGGCTACTTTAAGATCACCGGTATCAACCCACCGGTATACTGTGCGCGTGCTAACTTTAAGCACTTTGGCGACTTCTTGAATAGTGAGGATGTCGTCTTTTCTAAACACGCAAATTAATCACAAAAATAATTTTTTGCTTTTATTTATTAGTTTTTATTTACCCTCAATTAAAATTAAAACTCTATTTCAAATTTTTCATTTTGACATGAGGATATTACAATTAATTATAAACTATTTTGTCGTCCATTGTCAACCAATATTATCCACAATCAACTATAATTTATTATATATATAAATATTCATCTATATTATATTATAAATAACTATAATTAACTATTGTCACAAAAAGAGTGAATTGCATTTTAATATTAGCGATTTCAATATACAAAAAAACAACCCTTAAGACTGTCGTGAAACCTATGCGTTTACTTGCTTAATAAGTATAAGCATTAGCTAATATTATTTATTTTTGAAGCGAGGCTGTTTGAGCGTAGCGAGTTCCGTAGCGAAAAAATAAATAATATTAGCTAATGTGATCATGTATATATTTTAAACGCGTAAGTCCTATGTTGTTTAAAAAATTAACTTTAAATTACTCTCTTCTATACTTTAATCCAAGGATAAACCAAAACAATAATACTCCAAAATGCAGGCTCCACCAAAAATGATCAAAAAAGAGTAAGGCCATCAAGCTGACATAAATTCCGAATTTATAAACATTATTGGTTTGGCGATATTTTTTACCTATTTTTAGATAAAAAACCAAAGAAATAAAGCCGATAAGCCCAAATATTCCTATTTCTGAGAGTACTAATAAAAATGTATTATGTACCGGCTGATAATACCAGGACCGCTCCCCTGGCTCCACTTTTGTAAGTGCCCGGGAAAAATTACTTATTCCCGCGCCAAAAAATAAATTATTTAAAGCTACCTTTTTTCCTTGTTCAATTGATGCCACCCGTTCAAACACCGACTTTTTTTCTAAACGACTATTCATTGATAATCTGGTACTAACTAATCCACCATATAAACTAACAAACATAAAGCAAAGAAATGATCCCATAAGCACTAACTGTAATATTCTTTTTTGCGCTAAATACTTTTTCTGCCATACCGAAATTATAAATACACTTAATAAGCCAATTGAAAAAGCCAACCAGGCCGTGCGCGAAAAACTACTAAACAAACCCAATAATAAAATAAGCCACAAAGAATAATACAAATATTTCCACTTTTTTGCTTGAGATTTTATTATTATGCCAGTGAGTAACAGCAAGGCAATTGCCAACAAAGCGCCGAGTATATTAGGGTGATCCAAGCCGCCGTAAGCCCTTAGCCAACGCTCACCGATTCCGTCACTGGCAATAGTTTCAATCACCGCGGTTCCCAGTTCCCCTGGACCATGACTGGCCATGCCTAAATATTTACAAGCAAAAGTTGATTGAGTTACAAACTGCCATATTCCTAAGCCGGCTTGAAGAGCTGCGCCCGCAATAAAACTTAAGCTAAGCTTGGTAAAATTATATTTAACTTCTGTTACCAGCCAAAATAATCCGATTCCCAAGAGCAATCTACCGTAAGCAAAAAGGGCTAAACTTTTTAGCGGGGCAAAAAAGATTGATATAAAAACAAAAAGCTCCAATAATCCGACAATAATCCAAACTCTTGAAATTTTTGCCTTAGTTAGCGCCTTTTTTGGACTTTTTTGAATAATTTTACTAACAATAAAAAAAGCTATTACTAAAAACAATAATATGTCCGTTGCATACAAACTAATAGTTTCGTATTCCAAATATCCTCCGCTCAGTTCCCCTCCTCTAATAATCCAACGCGTCTGCCAGGGCAGAAGAAACACCAAAGCGTAAAGCCCATATTCAACTATTTTATTTATTTTTTTCATGCATTTCATAACCCAAAATTTTAATTAAATTAGGTACAATTTCATAATATTTTAATTCCTTTGGCTTTATCCATTTATATTCGCTATGCTCCCAGTCCAATTGGATCTTTGGCCGGGCTTTAAGCACTACAATTATTGGATAAATTATCCAGGTTTTATTTATTTTTTTATCAAAATAGGTGTTTATTTTGCCCACTTTAATTGATTCAATCAGGCTTAGATCCAGGCCAATCTCCTCTCTTAATTCTTCCCTGGCTTTGGCTTCCAAAGAAACCGGCTCATCAATATACCCGGACACCGTATTCCACGTCCTCGGGTAATTAGCGATCATCAAAGACCGTTTCAAAATAAGAATTTCATCTTGATGCTTAACAAAACATAATATTATTGGTGCGGTGTCAAAGCCGGAATAATTTATCCGTCCATCACTAAAACGCTCTAAATTCTTGTAGGGACGAAAGTCAATATGATGCTCTTTGATTGATGGAAATTTTACTTTCTCTAAATTTTTTGCGTATTGCCCACGGTAATATTCACGCCGGTCATTAACGTACATCCTGAGCACCTGATCGTTCATTACCGCCCTAGTGTCTTGATTAACTATTTCTTTAATATTCTTAGGCAAAATTTTTAATTGAATAAATTTAGTAAGTGTTTCAAATCCAGCCAAAAGAATATCAAGGGTTTCCTTGTAAAAAGAAGATTTGATCGGCGATATTTCTGTCTGGCTTGGTGCGAATGATTGCCAATTAGGAAATTCACGTTTTAACCATGGATTAGCCGTTAATAATTCTTTATAAATATTATTCTGATCAAATATTGGAACCAAGCCAAGAAGCCAATATTTAAAATAAATATCATTATTATCCAACATATAGGGCACTAAATTTAAATTGTCACGGCTAAGATAAAAACTAAGGCAAATTTTATTTTTTTTCTTACCCGGTCTTGGCCTAAGCCTGAGCACTTGCATTAATCCGGCACAAAAAAACCTGGTTAGCCAGATTCGCTTAGGTGCGGTAATAATAAACAGATCAATATCGCCCTGCGGCTTTAAATTATTTGCTCCCACTATATTTCCAAGAGCAATCATTTCAATCCAAGGTAAAAACTTAAACAATCTGGCTACCGCGCGGGCTCGTTTCACTTTTTCCTTAGTGGCTATGTAGCGATCAGCGCGAGTCTTAACAATATGCTTTCGGCTGGATAAATAATAAAAACCTTTTTCTTTTTCCGTATTACTTTGTAGCGTAAATTCCCGTATATCAGGCAAATTGCAAGTATGCGAACAATACTTCCAAAGCTCCAGGTCGGTAGGGGGAAAGTCAAACACATCAAAAAAGGCAATCGTCTTAGCAATCGCCTCCTTAAATTCGTTTTGATTTACTGTCTTCGTCTCCATTATTCTTCTATTTTTGGTTTATCTATTACTAATGGGTCGATTTTGGCTTTGCCGTCAGTAATTTTTACCACGTCTTTGTCTATTTTTTTAAATTCTTTGTAAGCATTATTATAATGATTTACCGTAGTGGACATACTCACGCCGATCTTGCGCATAAAATCATCATAGCTTCTCATGTGCCGGCCTAGCTTTTCAACATTTATCATAATCTCCTTAGCGCTTTCCTCTATCTGCAAAGCGCGAAGTCCCTGAAGCACTGTTTGTAAGTAAGCCAAAAAAGAAGTCGGGGATACAATAATAACATGCTTGTCTTTAAAGGCGTATTCGATCAAATCGCGAGTGTTTACCTGGACCGCACCGACCTTATTGATCAACAAGTCATAGTAAATAGCTTCACTGGGAATAAACATAAAGGCAAAATCCATGGTCTTTTCGCCTGGCTTTACGTATTTGCCGGTTTCGTCAATTCTGGTTTTAAGATCCTGCTTAAATAATTTTTCCAGTTTTTCCCGCTCTTCTTTGTCTTTACAATTCAAGATCCGCTCATAATTTTCCAAACTGAATTTTGAATCAACCGGAATAATTTTATCTTTTACAAATACTACCGCGTCCACGATTGAGCCATCCTTAAAAGTATATTGCATCTGATAAGAATTTGGCGGCAATACGTTTTTCAAAGTTTCTTCCAGATAATATTCACCCAAAACACCGCGCTGTTTGGGATTTTTGAGAATATCCTGCAAATTCTGTAACTGCGAGGAAAAATTAACCACCTGCTTGTTGGTTTCATCCAGTTTGGTTAGCTTCTCGGTAACTTCTGAAATTAATTTAGCCGACTGGCCAGTTATGCCTTGCACGGTTTTGATAGTTTGGTTCATCTGGCTCTGCGTAGCCCTGTGCGTCTCAGACAATTTTTTATCCAATGTCGTTCTTAAATCACGATTCTGTTCACTCAAGGCTGATAAGCGCTCCATCATCGCAACCAACTTTTCCGATTCACCCCCCACATCCTTTCTTTTCAACTGCAACACTATCAACGCTATAATTCCCAATATTAATGACAAAAGTAAAACAATTATTAATATATCCATGATTTTAATTTAATTATTTTTATCCAATCTCTTTTTCCCTTCCGGTATTTTAAGATAATTATTTTTTGAAACCATGGAACGGCCAAGCCGTTTTTCCAGTTTCTTTCTCGCTCCACCGGCAATATTACCTCCGGCTTTAGCGTCACTTTTTAGTTTCGGTATACCTTGCGAATCTTCATTGCGATGAATTTCAGTAGTAGCGCGTTCGCCCAGCATATTAAAAATCAATTCAAAATCATCCATATGGTCGCGCAAGTTTTCCCTATCCAGCTTTTTTAATTTTTTATATTGGCTAGGCGTAATTCCAAAAGTCGCCTTGGAAATTTCCGCGGTTAAAATCTCATATTCTCGCTGTTCTTTAGCTCCTCGTTCTTTCCATTCATCGGTTAATTCCTCGCGAATAGCAATTCCGCGCATCCGCTTTTCTATCCATGAGTCAGAATATCCTTTTACCTTATAAAGCATTCTCGTTCGCTTAGTCGCTAATTCCGGATCTTCAATCTCTTTTATCCGTTCATAACCGACCCTTGCCAGCCAGCGCTTAAATGGCTCAGCCTTAGAAGACGGAATTGACTGAATAATGCGAAAAATTCCCTCTGTATTAGCGCAATCTGTTTCGTATTTTTTGCCGTCAGGCGCTTCTAATTTCAGTCCGTGACAAAATGTCACGACCTCACTACTTTCCTTTTTTAATCGTTGTTTTAACTTTCTCCAATAAGCTCCCGCGTCAACACTTTCTGTAAGTACTTCACACACATCAATAACCGAAAACCACCATTC
>JAGLNE010000132.1 GCA_023139655.1 Candidatus Parcubacteria bacterium | reverse complement strand
GAAAACACGAAAAACAAATTTATATGAGAATAACAGTTAAAAAATACGCCAACGCGTTATACAACAGCGTCTGTAGAGACAAGGCACTGCCTCGTCTAAGTATTGTTATCCAGGCCTTTGTTGAGATTTTGATTGCTGATAATATGATTAACCAGACAGATAAAATTATTGCTGAATTTGTGCGTATCTGGAATAAAGAACAGGGGATAGTGGAAGCAAGTATTAAGTCTGCCAGAGCGCTGGATGAAGCGCAAATAAAATCTTTGAATATTTATATAAAGAAATTAGCCAAAGCAAGAACAGTAGAAATAAAAACCGTTGAGGACAAGAGTCTGCTCGGTGGAGTGGTTGTTCAATATGGAGATAAAATTTTAGACGGAAGCTTGCGGGCAAAATTACATTCTTTACAACAAGAAATAAAAAAATAATCGCACCACCTAAGCAGATGATGCGATATTTGGCAAATAGAAACAGGAAATCCTCAGCAACCTGTAGGAATTATCGGTGCTTTACCGTATTTTTTAGGCCAGTAATCATTTAATATTTCCTGTAATTCATGCGGCTGTAGACCTATTAGGCTTGAGCTATGAACACCTAGGTTGTACACGTTGGTATCGTATGTCAGCTTTTCAGATGCTATGTGTAGATTCAGATTTTTTATTATCCATTTGTCGTTTTTCTTTGCCATTATAAATATAAGCAATGCCGGGTTTTTTACACTTTTTTTAATAGTAAGTGTAAATTTTTCTACATTCGTTTCAATCAAAGTGGTTATTTCCATTGTTTCCCCCTATTTTTTAAAAGGTCCAAGATTTATATGACCATATCACAATTTTTTAAAATAATCAATTAAATTAGTTTAAAAATTATAAATTTAAACACATATGAGTAATACAAAAGACTTTATTGTTGAAGAATTAAAAAATCAAATTGCCGGCTTTAAGGCGGATGTTAAGGAAGAGACCGTGGGCACAGTAATCGAGGTCGGAGACGGGATTGTCCGTATTTCCGGGTTGTCGGACTGTATGATGAATGAGATGCTTGAGTTTAGCTCCGCTAAACACACGGATGGACACGGATCAGAGACGAATAAACACGGATTAGAGAAAGTGTATGGGGTGGCGCTTAATTTGGAGGAAGATATGGTCGGAGCGGTGATTCTTGGTGAGTTTGAGGGCGTAAAGGAAGGCGACCAGGTAAAGAGCACTAAGCGTATTCTTGAAGTGCCGGTTGGCCAGCAAATGGTTGGCCGCGTGGTTAACGCGCTGGGTGAGCCGATTGACGGCCAGGGAGAAATTAATACTGATACGCATTATCCGATCGAAAAGATAGCGCCGGGCGTAATTACCCGCGCTTCTGTTAGTGAACCAGTTCAGACCGGCATTAAGGCGATTGACTCCATGATCCCGATCGGCCGCGGCCAGCGCGAGCTTATTATTGGTGACCGGCAGATCGGCAAGACCGCGATCGCGATTGACACCATTATCAACCAAAAGGGCCAGAATATGAAATGCGTGTACGTTGCGATTGGCCAAAAGGAGTCCAAGATTGCCAGCATTGTTGCCAAGCTTACCGAGCATGGTGCCATGGAATACACCACTATCGTTTTAACCGGCGCCTCTGACCCGGCTTCACTTAGCTATATTGCCCCTTATGCCGGTGTGGCCATTGCCGAATATTTCCTGGATCAGGGTGAAGATGTTTTAATTATCTATGATGATCTTAGTAAGCACGCGGTTGCTTACCGTGAGATCTCGCTTTTGCTTCGACGTCCACCCGGACGCGAGGCTTATCCGGGGGATGTGTTTTATCTTCATTCCCGTTTGTTGGAGCGCGCTTGTAAGCTAAATGATGACCATGGCGGCGGCTCAATTACCGCTCTACCGATTATTGAGACCCAGTCTGGTGACCTTTCGGCCTATATTCCTACTAACGTGATTTCAATTACCGACGGGCAGATCTTCCTTGAGCCAGACCTTTTCTACCAAGGCAACCGCCCGGCAGTTAACGCCGGCTTGTCGGTTTCCCGTGTCGGTAGCGCAGCGCAGATCAAAGCCATGAAGCAGGTAGCCGGTAAGATGAGACTGGAAGCAGCCCAATACCGCGAGCTAGCCGCCTTTGCCCAGTTTGGCTCCGATTTGGACCAGGAGACCAAAGACAGACTGGAGCGTGGCAAGCGGATCTATGAGATATTTAAGCAGGGCCAATACGAGCCAGTACCGGTAGAAAAACAGGTAATGATATTTTACGCTGTCACTAATGGCTTTATAGATGATGTGCCGGAGGATAAGGTAGGTGAATTCGAAGCCGGTCTATTCAAGTACGCCGACACTTCAGGCGAATCACTTATGAGAGAAATTGCCGAGAAAAAAGACCTGGACGAAAAAATTGAGGAGAAATTAAAGAAGTTAATCAATGACTATAAAGACACATTGGATTACTTGATAAAAGAAGAAGAGTAGTTTCCACCGACCTTTAGGTCAGGGTTATTTGGGCTTTAGCCCAAGAGTATATCGGCAGACTGAAGTCTGCATGACCCTCGGCTAAAGCCGGGTGGAAAAAGTCTATGCCATCAACAAAAGATATTCAAAGAAGAATAAAGTCTGTTACCAATACGAAGAAGATCACCAGAGCAATGGAAATGGTAGCAGCTTCCAAGATGCGTAAAGCCGTGGAAGCGGTCCTTAGGACCCGGCCTTACGCTAATTTGAGTTGGTCAACCGTTCTTAATCTGTCTCGCGCGGCCGGGAACGGAAATGAAGGATTGCACCCATTGCTGACAAAACGGAAAATAATTAAAAAAGTCGGGATTATTTTGATCAGCTCTAACCGTGGGCTTTGCGGTGGCTTTAACACCGCTATTATAAATAAAGCCCATGAGTCAATCAAAAAGCACCACCAAATTTCTCCCTCTCCTCTTTCTCCCCTCTCCTTGCGAAGGAGAGGGGCCGGGGGTGAGGTAGAGGGCCGGGGTGAGGTCAAGTCGGATTTTATTATCATTGGCAAGAAGGGAGCGGCTGTTAATAAATATTATGGCTATAACTTGGCGGCTGAATTTGGTAAAGCCGATATTATTAGTGAGGTTAAAGAAGTATTGCCCATATCCGGAATGGTGATCAGTGATTACTTGAGCGGCAAATATGATAAAATAATGGTCGCCTACACGGATTTTATTTCCGCGGCCAAGCAGGAGCCGCGTGTTAAACAGCTTTTACCGGTTGATATTGAAGCCGAGGAAGAATATTTAGGAATTGTCGGCCAGGATACGCGCCTTAAGACTGACAAAGAATTGATTGACCAAAAACAAGCCAAGCGTTTATCTAAGGATGAATATACATATGAATATACATTTGAGCCTAGCCCGAGTGCGGTTTTAGATGAAATGGTGCCGCGACTTATTGAGGTGCAATTGTTTCAGGCCTTACTTGAATCAAATGCCAGTGAGCACTCAGCCCGGATGAGCGCTATGAACCAGGCGACCGGAGCAGCTGATGATATGGTTAAGGAATTAACACTGTTTTATAATAAAGCCAGGCAAGCGGCGATTACGGCGGAAATAGCCGAGATAAGTGCGGGAGCGAATGCGTTAGCTGAATAAATTGAAAAACAAGAGACAAGAAACAAGGATACAAACAAGATACAAATTAAAAATTAAAAACATAGTTTTAGGTTCGTTTGTACCTTGAAATTTGTATCTTCTAATTTGTTTGTATCTTGCGTCCTTGTATCTTGTATCTTTAAATTATTAATAATAAATTATATTAAATATTTATAAAAATATGTCTGAACAAAATAAAGGTTTAGTAAAGCAAATAATCGGCGCGGTTGTAGACGTCGAGTTTAAAGGCGATTTGCCCAAGGTTTTTACCGCTTTGGAAACCACTATCGCCGGTAAAAAATTGGTTTTGGAAACCCAGCAGCATCTGGGTTCCGGTTTGGTCCGCTCCATTGCCATGGGTTCAACCGATGGGCTTAGGCGTGGCGACAAGGTTAAAAACACCGGGAAGGGGATATCGGTCCCAGTTGGTCCCAAGACGCTCGGACGGATGTTTGATGTGCTTGGCAACCCGATTGACGGCAAA
>JAGLNE010000131.1 GCA_023139655.1 Candidatus Parcubacteria bacterium | reverse complement strand
GCTTGCTGCGGGGATACTTTATTAAAATGAGAGTGTATAAGTGGAACACATAAAGGTCGAAGGCTAAAAAAATAAGAAGTAAAATAATTATATAAAAATATGATTAAATTTTTAACACAAACAATAGACTTGGCAAAAGATCTAATTATTTTTGTTTCCCTAATTATTTCTTTTTTATATTTAATATTTCTTTCAGGGAGGGTAAGGCAGTTTGTTTATAAACAGAAATATTCTAAAAGGGAAAAAGTTGGGTTAATTTTAGTGTTCGGAGCCTTGGGCATATTAGCCTCCGAGTATGGTATGAAATTTGCAGGAACAACGCCTAATATTCGCGATTGCATAGCCATGTTTGCCGGAATATTAGGGGGTCCGGCCGTTGGGATTGGGGCTGGTTTAATTTCCGGGTTATACAGGATGACCGGAGTAGTTTGGACTGGTTTTACCGGCACCTTAGGGCAGTGGTCAGCCGTGGGCTGTGGTGTAGCTACTATAGGAGCTGGTTTTTTAGGAGCATGGCTTGCGAAATATAAAAATATTCGGATTAACACTATCACCACAAAATGGATTGTAAGAATTATAATAATCGCCTTTGTCTGGCAAATTGTACATATTCAGATTCTAGTACCTTTAATTGCACCTCTGCATACAGATAGACATTTTTTAGAGACATCGCGCTTATTGTTCAATAATATTTTATTTCCAATGGCGACTAGCAATGCTCTTGGGATGCTTCTGTTTCTTTTTATGACTAAAGATGCGGTTATGAAAAGAGAAGTAGAATTGGCAGAAAAAGAGATGGTAGAAGCAGGGATAAAAGAAAGCTAAAAAATAGATTTTAGAAATTAAAATTTTGTAAACTTCTATGGGGGATTTTCCACAAAATAAATTTAGGGAGCCGACTTTGCTTTTGCGTATCAGAGGACTTATTAAAGATAAAGAAGCAAAAATTAAGGAGTTAGAAAGCGCCAAAAAAGAACTAGAAAGCGTCAAAAAAGGATTAGAAGTAAAAGTAGTAAATAAAACAAAAGAATTATCCAAAGCACTAAACAGCGCTCAAGAGGACAAAAAAAAGTTGAAAAAACAGCGCTTGGCCACCTTGAATATTTTGGATGATGTGTCTGATTCAAAAGAAGAATTGGAAGAATTAAATAAGAGATTGAAAGCCAAGGGCAGTGAACTCTCCGCTCTTAAGGCTCTGAGTGATGATCTAACCTCGGTTCTTGATGTTGAAGAAGTAGTAGTAATTGCGAATTCATATTTTGATAAATTTATTAATTTTAGCACGATTAATTATTTAATTGTTAATCCGGCGCAGGAAAGCGGAATTATACACAATACATATTGCAAAAAAGCAGTTAGTGAAAAATATATTAGGGAAAGCGAAAAACATTTAATAAATTTTTTGTTAATGCAAAAAGATGAAAGTTTTAAAGCAGCGGTAAAAATAATAAAGAATATTGAGCCAAAATATTATGGCATCGGCTTGGACAATACCAAAAAAAGCAAGCCTGCCGGCTACGAGTATTATTATTTAAGTATTAACGAAAAAAATCTTGGGGTTATCCAGGTAGTGCACACTGAGAAGAGCCAAATTGGCGAGGATGAACTTAGTCTGGTAAGGGCAATAGTTACAACTCTGTCATTATCCATAGACCGTTTACAGACCGTAATTCTTGCCCAACATTCCAAAACGGCATCATTGGTAGAGAGCTTGACTGATGGCGTTATTATGTTTAATGATAAAGAGGATATAGTATTGATGAATCCGGCCTTTTCCGCGTACACCGGGTTTTCCCGCGAGTATTTTAACATGACTGATTTATATCACCTGCTTAATAAACACGGTATTCAAAAGATGGTCAAAAAGGCCCTTAACAAAGGAGAAACCTCGCATATAAACGAAGTAGTGTTGGTCCGTCATTTTTATGAAATGTTTATAACACCGGTGCGGGATAATAAAAACCAAATAGTTGGCGGAGCAATAATATTTCATGACATTACTTTTCTTAAAGAAATAGACAGAATGAAAACAGAATTCGTGGCTGTCGCCTCCCATCAGCTGCGCACTCCCTTGACCGCGATCAAACTGTTTACCGATATGATGTTGCGCGGGGAAACAGGGAAAATAAACAAAGAGCAAAAGGAATATTTAGAAAACGTTAATGAATCTACCGAACGAATGGTACGTTTGGTTAATGACCTTTTGAACGTTACCAGAATTGAGTCTGGGAGGCTTCGGGTAGAGCCGCAGGAGATTGAGATCAAAAATTTACTCAAAAATATTATTGCCGAAGCCAAACCTTTGGCGCTTAATCGTCAGCAAAAGATTATTTTTAAAGATAACAGCGTAAGTATTCCAAAAGTTAGTCTTGATCAGAATTTAGTACGGCAGGTTTTTCATAATTTAATTATTAACGCGATTCGCTACTCCCCGAAAAGAACCGGCAAGATTTCGGTTGTTTTGAGTAAAGATGATAAAAAAACATTTACCGTGGCGGTACACGATAATGGCATAGGCATTCCAAAAGAAGCCCAAAAAAGAATATTTGAAAAGTTTTATCGGGCTGATAACGCGATCAAGTCCATTACCGAGGGTACCGGCCTGGGGCTTTATGTGTCAAAAATGATTATTGAGTCGTCGGGTGGTAAGATCTGGTTTGAATCAGCCAAGGGCAAAGGCACCAGCTTTTATGTGCGCATGCCGATCAAGGGGATGGAGAAAAAAGCAGGGGATAGGGGGTTGTCGATTTCATAACCCCACAATAAAATAACACAATATGCGAATATAATAATTATTTAATTTATAGCATTATGGAAAAAGACAACAAAAAAATTAAAATTTTAATGGCTGAGGATGATAAATTCATTTCCCGCGCCTACAAGGATGGATTAACCAGAGCCGGGTTTGATATTATTATGGCGGCTGATGGCAATGAAGCAATTGCCCTGGTCAAGAGCGAGTTGCCAGACATTATCCTTTTGGATCTTATTATGCCGGATAAAAACGGCTTTGAAGCTTTGGAAGAATTTAAGAAAATGCCGGAAACCAAAGATACTCCGGTAATTATACTTTCCAACTTGGGCCAAGATACGGATATTAAACAGAGTAAAGAATTAGGCGCGGTTGATTATTTGATCAAATCAAATTATTCCATGCCCGAAGTAATAGAAAAAATAAAAAAACATCTTTTAAAGTAAATATTTAATTATGGAGATCAATCCTAGCAAACTAAAAAAACTTTTAGTCTTGCCTGGACATATTAAGGAGGCTGATTTTGAGAGCCTGGCAAAAAAAGCCAAAGAGGAAAATCTTTCACTTTGGAAGCTTTTAGTTGAAGGCGGAGCCGTGAAAGACAAGGAAATCGGCCAGCTGGTGGCCCAGGATCTGGGCTACCCGTTTATAAATTTACGCGACGAAAAGATAGATGAAGCGGTCTTGGCGATGATCCCGGAGATAATGGCTCGCAGCCAGGGAATAGTTGTTTTCGCGCAAACAGCCGAAGAGGTTAAGGTCGGGATGGTTAATCCTGATGATTCTTTTATTAAAAATAATATTGCCAAAAGGTTCGGTAAGAAAGTATTGTCTTTTTTTATAACTAATGAGGATCTGCGTTTGGCCTTAAAAAAATATCAGATCAATCTAGAGGATACTTTGCGCGATAAAATCGCGGCCTTTGCAGCAGCCGCAGAACACAAAGAACAACAAAACAAGACAATCGTTGAAATAGTTGATTTACTTTTAGAGTACGCCCAGTCCAGCCGGGCATCGGACGTACATATTGAGCCCCAGAATACCAATGTGGTGATTAGATTTAGGATTGACTCGGTAATGCATGAGGTAATTACTTTAAGCAAAGATTTGGCAAACCATGTTACTTTGCGGATAAAAATAATGGCTAAAATGCGTACCGATGAGCATCGCTCAGCCCAGGATGGCAAGTTTTCTTTTATCGCCGGGGAAGAATCAATTGACGTTCGCGTCTCAATCGTGCCGGTTACTGCCGGGGAGAACATCGTCCTGCGCTTGTTGTCGGCCAGCAACCGCCGTTTATCAATTAATGATTTGGGGCTTAATGATAAGAATTCGTCTATTATTAAAGAGTATATTAAACATCCGCACGACATGATTCTTTCAACCGGTCCGACCGGGAGCGGGAAAACCAGCACGCTTTACGGCATTCTTAAAATACTTAATAAAAAGGCGGTTCATATTGCCACGATCGAGGATCCGGTTGAATATGATATTGAAGGTATTAGCCAGATTCAGGTTAATACAAAAACCAACTTAAGTTTTGCCCAGGGCCTTAGGGCGATCGTGCGCCAAGACCCGGATATAATAATGGTAGGCGAAA
>JAGLNE010000130.1 GCA_023139655.1 Candidatus Parcubacteria bacterium | reverse complement strand
TCACTAAGCTTGGACCGGCGAATAATGGCAGCGGCCAGCTTAAAGGCCACGCCCACGCCGGCTAGAGTTTTGTCCGGATAATCCTCGCCCGGTATTACCGGGTCAATCACCGGACAATCCGGCCATTCCTCTTTGCTTGCCGGCGCCGGGTGGTGGTCCGTTATTATTACTTCCATTCCCAGCTCTTTGGCGCGCTCAACTTCTTCTTTGCCGCGCATGCCATTGTCAACCGTGATTATCAGCTTGGTCCCGGATTCGGCTATTTTTTCCACTGCCAACATATTAAGCCCATAACCCTCGGTAACCCGATGTGGGATATAAATATCAACTTCGGCCCGCAAAATCTGTAAAATTTCCATCATCAAAGCGCTGGCGGTTACACCATCAGCATCGTAATCACCGTAAACCGTTATCTTATTTTGCTCTTTTATATGGGCTATTATTATCTCCACTGCTTTTTCCATTCCGGAAAAAAGAAATGGGTCAAATAAATCCCTTTCCAAATTAGGCTTAAAAAATTTCTCTTGCTCACCAGACTCTTTGATCCCCCGATTCCAAAGTAATTGCCAAATTATATCATGATAATTTTTATCAGCAATCTTAAAATTATCAGGGAATTTTTCCTTAATTTCCCATTTTTTCTCCATGTTATATTAATTTATTTTTAATCTAAATAAAAGCCGCTCCAATAGTCCACAAAACCATGGTGAATATGATCATGCCGGACAAAAATATCCAAACTATTTTGCTTATTGTTTTCTTCTTCATGGTGTTAAATATGATAAATAAGAAAATAAGAATAAAAAGATAAAATAATATCTTATTTATCTTATTTTCTTATTTATCATTTTATTCTTATTTTTCTTATTTCTTAAGTATTTTAACAAATGTATCACTAGGAATCTCCACGCTGCCTTTGCCGGCGGCCATCATTTTTTTCTTGCCTTTCTTTTGTTTTTCCAAAAGTTTTCGTTTTCTAGTAACATCACCGCCATAGAGCTTAGCGGTAACGTCTTTCCGCATGGCTGACAAGCGCTCACCGGCAATTACTTTGCCGCCAACTGTTGCCTGCAGTTTAATAACAAACATTTGTTTAGGCAAATGGTCGCGCAAAGTTTTAACGATCTCTTTGCCGCGCCGAAAAGCTTCATCCTCGTACACTATCGTAGCTAAAGCCTCAACCGACTCTTCAGCCACCAAAATATCCATTTTTACTACTTTAGCTTCCTTATAATTATAAAATTCGTAATTAATTGAGGCATAACCGGAGCTTACCCCTTTTATTTTATCATAAAAATCAGTTAAAATCGTGGCTAATGGTATCTCGTAATGCAAGATTGCCCTGGTTTCATCAATATATTCGGTATTCTGATATATCCCCCGCTTATCCTGGACCAGGCTCATCACATTCCCGACATAATCTTTGGGTGTTATAACATCCAGCTTTACCCAAGGCTCTTCAATGCGCTCAATTGTTTCTCTGGCCGGAAACTGCTGGGGCGTACGCATGATAAACTCTTCTCCATTGGTTTTGGCTACCTTGTAGGCGACGCTAGGTAAAGTAACAATAAGTTCTATCCCATATTCCCGTTTTAAGCGTTCTTGAAAAATCTCCAGATGAAGAATACCCAAAAATCCACAACGAAAGCCAAAACCTAAGGCTTGGCTTTGCTCCGGCTCATAAAACAAGGCCGCGTCATTTAGCTTAAGTCTCTCTATTGCCTCGCGCAATTCTTGATATTCATTTCCTTCCTTAGGGAAAATACCGGCATACACCATTGGCTTAACTTCTTTATAGCCTTGGAGCGGTTTTAATTCATCAGAAGCCTTCTGAATCGTTATTGTGTCGCCGACCCGACATTCGCCAACATTCTTAAAGCCGGTTACTATATAGCCAATTTGACCGGTCTCCAAAATCCCGGTTGTTTTATAGTCCGGTTTAAAAATACCTACATCCAAGGCGTCACTCTCGGCCCGGCTTTCCATTAATTTAATTTTGTCGCCTTTCTTAACACGGCCGTCAACTATTCTTACATAGGCCACTACGCCTTTGTATTCGTCGTAGTTTGAATCAAAGATTAAGGCTCGCAACACCCCCCCCTGACCCCCCTCTTCTAAAGGAGGGGGGACTTTACCTCCCTCTCCTTGCGCCTGTCCTGAGCCCGGTCGAAGGGAAGGAGAGGGTCGGGGTGAGGTATGTGGAGACGGAACGCGTTTAACAATTTCTGTTAATATCTCATCAACGCCTTCTCCGGTTTTCCCGCTGGCATATTTTATTTCATCTTCTCTGCAGCCCAGAAGTTCCAGGATTTCCCGTTTGGTCTTTTCTCTGTCTGCGGCCGGCAAATCAATTTTATTAATTACCGGGATAATTGTTAAATCCTGCTCCATGGCTAAATATAAATTAGCCAGGGTCTGAGCCTGTATACCCTGGGTAGCATCAACCAAAAGCACCGCTCCTTCAACAGCAGCTAGGGAGCGCGAAACTTCATAGCTAAAATCAACGTGACCCGGGGTATCAATCAAATTTAAAATATTGTCTTTATATTCCATGGTCACGGGCTGAAGCTTAATCGTGATACCCCGCTCCCGTTCCAGGTCCATCCTATCTAATATTTGATCTTTCATTTTCCGTTTATCAATCGTCCCAGTAATCTCCAGCATCCGGTCCGCCAACGTAGACTTTCCGTGGTCAATGTGGGCGATGATGCAAAAATTGTGAATATTGTTCATGTAAAAATATGATAAATAAGAAAAATAAGAAAGTAAAAAAATAAGAAAGTAAAAAAATAAGAATTTAATACTACACAATAAAATAATTATTTGTCTTATTTTTCTTACTTTCTTATTTCTCTTTCTTATTTAATACTACCGATTTTATCCAATTTGGTCAACTTATTCTCTTATCAACAAGCCGTCCTACTATCGCTCCATTAATTATTGAAAATAATATTAATAATACAGAAATCACGATAGTGTAAGTCACGCCAAAATAGAATATCACCACCGGCATAAAGGGTATTTTTACATTGCGGTTAAAAAGGAAAGTGGCTAAAAAAGAATCTTTAACACCGCTCTTTTTAAACTCCCCTAACATTGGAAAGAGCAAATAAGGCGGCCCGCCGATTAATATGCCGGCTACTACTGCATAAAAATAACCTTTTATGCCGGAATCATGCCCCAGGTGTTTTTTTAATGTATCCTCTTTTATGAATTTATTAATAAAATAATTCACTATAAACGCCAAAACTAAAACCGGAAATACCTTAAATAATAATATAAAAGTATTTATAAGCGCAGCCATTAAAATTATTGGCTCTAAAAATAAAAACAAAAAGAAAACCAAAGAGATAAATATTAAAAATTTTTTTGTTCCACTAATTTTTTTCTTTTCCTTTTTTTCCATTATTTTAGCGTATTAATTATTGCAACCGTTAATATAGAGATTATCACAGCAAAAAAGTAATTAATTATATTCCTGATTATAGCAAAGCGCTTACCTAAATATTTACTTTCTAAGGGCAAAAAGGCCAAATGGACCATGGTCCAGGTTAAGACAAAAGCGGTTACTGCTAAAAGGCTTATCCCGATATCCAATAGTTCACCGCCTAAAATATAGGCCGTAATCGGCATACCGGCAGAAATAGACCCTAAAAGTGAACCTACTAATGGATCAATTATGTAATTACCACTGAATAGACTTTTGTAAAGCGTCTCAATATACGGAGTTAACAAACTAATCAGAAAAAACATGCCAAAAAGAATCGGCAAGGCCTTCTGATAATTTTTCCAGGTTTTAATTAAAGCTTTATCCATATCTTCATTTTACTTTCACCTGGCAATTTGGTCAAATAAAAAAGAGGCTTTCAGGCCTCAAAATTACGGGCGAAAAATGCTCTATTCTCCGGCTAAAACAACATTTACGCTGCGACGCTGATTATTGCGCAGATAAATTATTTCAATCTCATCTCCGGGTGCTAAGCGATTAATTTGTTTATCCAGAGTATTGCCGTTTTTAAGCTCAATATTGTCAACCGAAATAATCGTGTCCCCTACTCTTAAACCAGCCCGAGCTGCCGGAGAACCATCCAGAACGGCTATGCCCTTAGCGTCAGCCGTAATCAAGGCGCCAAATAATCTATTTTTGTTTCCTTCTTCTGCCAACTGGCTTAGATCAACATAGTTTACTCCCAAAACCGGACGTTTTATTTCCTCTTCGTTTAAAAGACAATTAATGCAAGACAAATAATTACTAACCGGCATTAGCCGGCCATCAGCATCAATAAAAGCCAATAGCTCACTGCTTAAATTAAACACAAATGAACCAATAAACTGCTTTGGCACAGCCTGCTCCGGAATTAGCACGGATAAATATTGGTCGCTTGATTTAAGCAGTGTTTCATCTAACTCAAGCTGTCCGATCAAGGTGCTTAGCCAGCTATAGCCGTCCCAGCTAACTGCTAGTATGAGCTGGCTGGCCGTATCCGGATCCAAATTAAATTTCTTTACCGGCAAATCGCGGGCTTCTATTTGGTAAAAACCAACTCCGGTAAGACGGCCCACTACTATATTCTTGACAAGATGAACTTTGGCCCCGGAATCAATTATCACGTAACCAGAAACAATTTTCTTTATTGCCGCGGCCCTACCTTCTTTATCTTTGGGTAAATCCTTGTACTCCAACGGAGTATAGGCGCTCATTATCCAACCATCACTGGTAATAATAAATCCCTGGCCGATTTCGTTATTCAGCTGATAATAAGCACTAATATCAAAAGGTGTACTAGTGCCCTTAACAACGCCATTAGCGCTGGTAGCGATCCGCGGAAAAATTCCGACCAAACCGCTCTTGACAGCGGCAACAGTATCCGACACTTTGGTATTTTGCTCAACCACAACTTTTTTAGCTCCCTGAATTATTAGACTGGAGCCATAGCCCCCCTGATTTGACACGTTTATTTCCCCAAACAAAGGGATGTTAAATTCATTTTCCAGAAGATAAACCCGGGCCATGAGCGCCCCGACCGCGCCACTGGCCAAGCCAAAAATAGTGGATATCAATATTATATATACTAATTTATATTTATTCATTTAATTAAAAGATATCCAATTAGACGTTAATAAAACCAGTAAAATACTGGAAAACCCGAATATCAAATAGGATTTTACAATACTCCGACTTAAGGTACTCAGCAAATAAAACCTTGTCAAGCCAATAATCATATAATAGCATACCGCCAGCACCAAACCAAGAATATAAAAGCTAAGTGTCATAAACGATGCCGCCCAAGCCATCTCGACCAATATCAGGCCGATGATCAACATATAAAAAAAGCGGGCATTGACATCGATCCGGTTGGCCCAGAATACCTGATAAACGATTATCATAATCGCCAAAAGCAAGGCAATCATTAATACCCAGATATTAATATTCAAAAATACTTGCAAGCCATAAATGGCAGAAGCGATAAAATAAAAAACAAGAAAATTACCATACGACGAAATATTCTCCAGCCCGTCGGCCTGATATTCCTTTATATCTATCAAAAAACGGAAAATCGTACGGAAATACAAATAAGCAAAAACGCTATTTAAAATAAACAGCAGTTGCACCAGCCATTTACTTGAAACCATTGAACTGAAAAACATTGAGCCAATTAAAAAAAGAAACGGCAGAATCAAAAAATTAATCCAGTTCTCCTTTCTTTTACTGGCTCGTATAAATTGCCGAATTACAAAAAAATAAATCAGCGTGTTAAGTACCGCTACTACATAAATCATCTTAGGAAAATAAAAAAATATTTCCTCGTTTACAAAAACTAATAGCGGGACGATAATGGGTAATAATCGATTATAGCGCATTTTTATGTCATCGTGCTTCGCACATCCCGCAACTACAAATGCGGGTCATGCGAATTATATCTACTCGCTTAGCCAGCTGTACTCGGACCGTGCCACTCTAAGCATAGCCAACCCTTCTGCGCGGGCAGAGTCGTCCTGGTTTTCAAGCGCCTCTTTAAGGTAGCTTAGGGACATGACCAGATCCACGTGCAAATCACGAAACTCCTCCGGTACCTTTAAGTCCATTAAGCTGATCTTCAACTCGGACAAATTAATGGCCGCTGCCTCGTGGTCACCGGCAACAAAGCTAGTTTCATTAAAAAGTAAACTGTCCTCACTGGACAGACCGGCTTCAGTAAGGATTTGGTCATAGTCAAACAAAGCTTTTTTGATATTAGCTTTGTAGTCGACTTCCAATTTAACCAAATCAATCAGCGCCTCTGCCGCGGGTGCTTGTCTTGTCGCCTGCTTATAATTGGTCTGCTTAATAGTAATCGGGGTGGAGCTAAAAAACAAGTAGAGCAGCAAAAGAAAAGCAATGCCGGATAAAGTCAGTAATAATTTAGCTTGTTTGGTCATGGGGGTATTTATTATTTAATTATTTTATTATAAATTCTTCTGAATGAATTAATTTATGCCCTCCGCCTGGGTCTAGAACAGCGCTTGATATCCGGTATCGACCGGCTCCGGCATTAACTGTTTCGATATCCACGCCGTCGCCCTGACAAAGCTTACGAGTTTGATCCCAGATAAAAACTTTAATTTCACCAGGTTTAATTGCCTGAGTCTCTGTACAGGGATATATGCAAGCCGAGTCGCATCGCCAGAGAGCCTCAATCGCCAGCCATCCGTCTTCATTGTATTTCTCAATTAAAGCCACCCCATAATTCTTGCCTAAGTTCGGGGCGCCCTTAACGGTTATTTCTTCTGCCTCATTTTCTATCATTGATTTTACTCCGCTATTGATTATCGTCACTATCACCGTTTCGCCAGATGCATAACTCGACTTATTTGTCTTGATCGACATACTGGAAGCTTGAGCGCTATTTAATTTCAAACTTGGAGTCGCTTGGCTAAAGCCTTTGTATACTGCATATACTGCCACATCCAAAATCACGACCGCGACAACCACGATAATCAGACCTGCAAAAAATTTATTATTTTTTACCTTTAACATTTTTTATTACGAATTATATAATGCCCTCTGAGCGCAAATCATTACATATTTACGAATCTGTCATCCTGAACGAAGCGCTAGCGGAGTGAAGGATCTCGTGACTGTATCCACGAGATTCTTCTCCAGCTCCAGTTTTTCAAACTGGGGCTGAATCAGAATGACACAGAGCTAATTTACTATCTCAAAATCATCATCATCGCTGCTTTTTTTCTTTTCTAATTTCAGTTTGTTAATTTCATCCAAATCATTACCTAAATCGTTCATTGATAAATAATTATTGGAAAAACTGTAGAGTACATCGTCGATATACAGACAGCGTTTTACCGAATTGTCGTAATAACTGTAACCCCGCCAATAATCCCGTGGTGAAGGCCGACCCTTGTCCGAATGGTCTATCTTGCCCTTAAATTCGATCTTGTCTTCAGTTATTGTAAACACGGCCGCGCCGCTAAATGTGAGCTTCCCGTATGAGCGCGAGTCAATTGTTTCCCGGATTGAGACCGGCATGGCCATTAAATTTTTATCCTTGGAAAAAAGAAAGGCTTTATGGTCGCGCAAAGCAATAGAATCACTCCCCGCGTCCCCCATTACGTAAGTATCTACCTCTTTGGGGTTTTTAACGTCAGAGACATCAAACAAGGAAACTTTAATTCCCTTGATCCGGACACCGCCCCACTCGGATTCGGCCGTATCTTTACCAATGCCGATCAAATGATTATTGTCATAGGGGTGGAGATAATTAGAAAAGCCCGGAATTTTCAATTCACCCAATACTTCTGGGTTTTTAGGGTCACTAAGGTCAATCACAAACAAAGGATCCACTTGCTTGAAAGTAACCATATAAGCCCGGCCCTGCATAAAGCGAACTGAGTATATCCGCTCCCCCTTGGCTAGCCCCTCAACCGCGCCAACTTGATTTAAATCTTTGTCCAGAACATAAAGGTTGCTGTATGACTCACGCTCCTCGTCGTCCATGTATCTGCTCCAGGTTCGGTTCTTAGTGGTAGCAATGCGGAAATATTCGCCTTGCTCATCCATGGAAAACTGGTTTAAAACATTGCCGGTAACCTGGCCATTGGTCTGATATTCAATTTGGTCTTTATTAATGGCTACTTTATGGATTACGGTTTTTTCCAGCTCTTTGGAAATATCCTGATATTTTTGCTTCATCGCCGCTGCCAACTCTTCTTCCAGACTTTCCTGCTCCTCTTCGCTAAGAGTGTAGACATAATGCTCAACTAGTTGCTGGATTTTACGCTGCTTTTCGTCTGGGCTTAAAATAAAATTCTCAACTACTCCGATCTTAGCGATCTTTTCCTGATCACCAGCGCTAAGACGGGGATAAACTATCTCCTTCATAACTTCCATTTCGAGCTGGTATTCACTGACATATTTAGTATAAGTGATGTAGAGATTTTTTTGCGACACATACATATTCTGCGCGTTTGACATCAAATACATTTCTTGGTTAATTGTCTTGTCTACATCTTTAATATTGATCGCGCTGACAACGCTAAAATTATAATTTGAATAAGG
>JAGLNE010000013.1 GCA_023139655.1 Candidatus Parcubacteria bacterium | reverse complement strand
TGTCAATCGCGGAAGCATTAACAAAAATAGTAAGCGACAAGAAATTACAAGCTCGGTTAATAGAAAAAGGATTAGAACGGGTAAAAAATTTCAGTTGGGAAAAAACCGCGGGAAAAACTTTGAAGGTAATAACATATACAGATTAAAATATAATTTAGAGTTATTGAAAAAAATTCCATAAAAAAATATTGTCATTCTGATCCGCCAGCTGGCGGAGAAGAATTCCGTGAATGTACAGGCGAGATCCTTCACTCCGCTAGCGCTTCGTTCAGGATGACATTCAATGAAAAGTATTCGTAGATTCGCCCGCCTGCAACGCTGTAGCACTGCGGGCAGGTATTTAATTCGTAATTCGTAACCATGAAGTTCGCGCATCTCCATGTCCATACCCATTATTCTCTTTTGGATGGACTAACTAAAATTGACGAACTGATCAAGGCCGTTAAACAAGACGGATCGCAGGCGGTCGCTATCACCGACCACGGTGTTATGTATGGCGTGATTGAGTTTTATCAAAAGTGCAAACAGGCCGGAATTAAGCCGATAATCGGCGTGGAAGCGTATTTGGCGCCTGGCTCTCGCGCGGATAAATTAACGCGCGAACACGAAAAAACCAATTATCATTTATTGCTTTTGGCCAAGAATAATCAGGGTTATAAAAATTTAATCAAACTAACCTCTATTGCTCATTTGGAGGGTTTTTATTATAAGCCGCGCATTGATTGGGAAATATTAGAGAAATATCACGAAGGTTTGATCGCCTGCACTGCTTGTCTGGCAGGGGAAATACCAACGCTTATCAAGCATGGCAAAATAGCGCGTGCCGAAAAACGGGTTTGTGAATATCAGGAGCTTTTTGGCAAGGGAAATTTTTATCTGGAACTTATGCATCACCCGGAGCTCCCTGAGCAGCCAATAGTTAATGAACAGTTGATCAAGTTTTCGCGTAAGCTTGATATCCCATTGGTGGCGACCAATGATGTCCATTATTTAAATCAAGAGGATGATGAGGCTCAGGATATTCTTCTTTGTCTGCAGAACAAGAAGAAAAAACAGGATACAGACCGGATGAATATGACCGGGGCGAATTTTTCCTATCGTCCGGCCAGAGAAATGATAGAATTATTTAAGGACGTGCCGGAAGCAATTAGCAATACTCTTGAAATCGTTGATAAATGCAATGTTGATATTGAACTGGGGAATATCCAGCTGCCGTACTTTGAAGTGCCGTCCGGCTTTGATGGTGATTCTTATTTGCGTAAATTATGCGAAGACGGGCTTAAAACAAGATATAATACCACCTATGAAACAGTTGACAAAGAATTTAAAGAGCGTATGGATTTTGAGCTGGGAGTGATCAAGGGCATGGGTTTTTCTCCGTATTTATTGATTGTTGCTGATTTTGTAAATTGGTCCAAAAATAATGGGATAATTGTCGGTCCGGGGCGGGGGAGTGCGGCCGGTTCCCTGGTTTGTTATTTAACCAATATTACCAATATTGATCCGATAAAATACGGTTTGATCTTTGAGCGTTTTTTAAACCCGGACCGGAACGAAATGCCGGATATTGACCTTGATTTTGCCGATGTTAGGCGGGATGAAGTGATCCGGTACGTGGAGGATAAATACGGCAAGGACCGGGTTGCCCAAATTATAACTTTCGGGACCATGGCGGCGCGTGCGGCTGTCCGTGATGTGGGGCGGGTGCTGGGAGTGAGTTATGATTATTGTGACAAAATTGCCAAGATGATACCAATGTTTACCAAGCTGGACGTGGCGATCAAGGGCGTGCCGGAAGTGCGCAACATATATAACAACGAAGCTGAGGCTAAGCAAATAATTGATTTTGCCCGCCGCTTGGAAGGAGTGGCTAGGCATGCCTCAACGCACGCTTGCGGAGTATTAATAACCAAAGATCCGTTAACTGATCATGTGCCTTTGCAATATGCTTCTTCCTCTGACCGGACCGTAATTTCCCAGTATTCCCTTCATCCGATTGAGGATTTGGGTCTTTTAAAAATGGATTTTCTTGGTCTTAAGAATTTAACTATCATTGAATCCGCTATCAAAATAATCAAGAATACTCGCGGTCAAGATATACAGATAGATTCTATTCCTTTGGACGACATTGAATCTTATAAATTATTTCAGAAGGGTGAGACAACCGGCGTGTTTCAATTTGAATCAAGTGGAATGAGGCGTTATTTAAAAGAATTAAAACCAACCGGGTTTGAAGATATTATTGCTATGGTTGCCCTTTACCGCCCGGGACCAATGGAGTGGATCCCGGATTATATTGCCGGTAAAAAAGGGATTAAAAAACCCGTCTATCTACACCCGAAGCTTGAGCCAATACTAAACAAAACTTATGGCGTGGCGATTTATCAGGAGCAGGTGATGCAAATGGCGCGCGATTTGGCCGGCTTTACCATGGCTGAAGCTGATGTTCTTCGCAAGGCAGTTGGGAAGAAGATACTTAAATTGCTTAACGAACAAAAAGAAAAATTTGTTATTGGTTGTGTTAAAAACGGCATTAACAGTGATTTAGCCAAAAAAATATTTTCTTTTATTGAGCCTTTTGCCGGTTACGGTTTTAACCGTTCGCATGCCGCCTGTTATGCTATGATTGCTTATCAAACCGCGTATCTTAAGGCTCATTGGCCGACTGAGTTTATGGCCGCGCTTTTAATCGCTGATCAGCAGAATCTAGACCGGCTCGCGATTGAGATCGAAGAATGCCAGCGAATGGAAATAAATGTTGCCAGCCCGGACATAAATCAGTCTTATGAATCATTTACAGTTGTTACATCCGGAACGGCCGCGAATTTAACCGCCGACAAGGATGAAAAGGTAAATACAATACGTTTTGGGCTTCACGCGATTAAAAATATTGGTGAGAATATTGCCCAGGTAATTATTAAAGAGCGCAAGGAAAATGGCCCCTTTAATGATATTAGCAATTTTCTTGAACGGATCACGGACAAAGATTTAAACAAAAAATCTTTGGAAAGCTTAATAAAAAGCGGGGCATTGGATAAGTTTGGCGATCGCGGCCAACTTTTGGGAAACGCGGACCTACTTTTAAATTATAATAAAGAAATGGCCAAGAGCAGTTCTAACGGCCAAGTCAGCTTATTTGCCGACGCGCCAAATG
>JAGLNE010000129.1 GCA_023139655.1 Candidatus Parcubacteria bacterium | reverse complement strand
AAGATATTAAAAAATTATTAGAGCGTAAACGCACCCCTCTTACCTCGGTCGTGGTCTGCCGCGAGCTGTCAAAAATGCACGAAACCGTCTATCGCGGCAGCCTGGATCATATTACCGAGCAGATAAAAAGTAACCAGGACGACCAAAAAGGGGAGTTTGTGGTGATAATAGGTAAGTAAACACGAAAGGAACGAAAAATTACGAAAATAACGAAATAAAATTAGAAATTAATAAACATGAATAAGGGGGAAATATTGCATAAAGATTTATGCTATAAAATTCAGGGTATTTTAATGGAAACCAGAAGACTATATGGCCCAGGGCATAAAGAAATTGTTTATTGTAACTCAGTTGAGGAATTGTTAAATATCAACCATATAACCTATAAGCGTGAAGTAAGTATAAAAGCATATTCTTTGATATCAGGTAAAGTGATTGGATATTATAAACCAGATTTTATTATTGATGATAAAGTTATCATTGAAGCTAAGGCAGTTGACTATGTTCCTAAGAATTATATTGATCAATTATACAGTTATTTAAGAGTGAGTCAGTATGAAGTGGGTTTATTTGTCAATTTTCGTAGTCCAGAATTATATATTAAAAGAATTATTTTTACTAACGACCGAAAACACGAGATAATACGTAAAAACATCGTAAATTAATTCGTTAATTTCGTTATTTTTCGTTTCTTTCGTGTATATATTATGTCTAAATTTTATATAACCACTCCAATATATTATGTTAATGATAAGCCGCATATCGGGCATACTTATACGACCGTGGCGGCTGACGCAATGGCGCGTTATCACCGGATGATCGGGGATACGACTTTTTTCGCGACCGGCACGGATGAGCATGGCGCCAAGATCGCTAAGAAGGCCAAGACCGAGGGCAAAGAACCGGCTAAGTACGCCGATGAGATCGCCGCCCAGTTTCAGATGGCCTGGGATGAGATGAATATTTCCAATGATGGTTTTCTTCGCACAACTGATAAGGCGCATAAAAAGGCGGTGCAGAACGCGCTTCAATATATGTATGACAAAGGCGATATTGTGAAAGATAAATATGAAGGGCTTTACTGTGTTGGTTGCGAGCAGTTTAAAAACGAGAAAGATTTGATAGACGGAAAATGTCCGGATCATCAAACCGTGCCGGAAAAGATGAGTGAAGAAACTTATGTATTTAAGATGAGTAAGTATGCGGATAAACTTTTAAAAATGATAGAGTCCGATGAGTTGAAGATTCGGCCCCAGGCGCGAAAAAATGAAATAGTTAGTTTTTATAAAGAAGGTTTAAAAGACGTGTCTTTTTCCCGCAAGAACGTAAAATGGGGGATTCAATTGCCCTGGGACAAATCACACACCGCCTATGTTTGGTCTGACGCATTTCTAAATTATCTTACGATATTAGGTTGGGATGGTTCAGGGGGAATTCTCCCTCCCCCTTACGAAGGGGGAGGTGCCCGAAGGGCGGAGGGGGTAGAGATGTTTCCTCCGGACATCCAGCTTATGAGTAAAGACATCTTGCGGGTTCACGCCACTATCTGGCCGGCTATGTTACTTTCGCTTGATTTGCCAGTGCAAAAGAATATGTTTGTTCATGGCTTCTTTTTGATTGATGGCCAAAAAATGAGCAAGTCAATTGGCAACGTTATATCTCCGGCCGATTTGGTTAAGCGCTACGGCGTGGACGCCACCAGATATTTATTAATGAGCCCTACCACCTTTGGCCGAGATGGTGATGTTGGCTATGAGAAATTTGACGAGAAATTTAATGCTGATTTAGCTAATGGTTTGGGGAATTTAGTAGCGCGGTCAATTACTCTGGTAGAGAAAATGCAAAATGTGAATATTAGAATGAAAAACGACAACTCAAAGACCGATGCTTGGGGGAAAGAAGAATTTTATCATAAAGTTGATGTTAGTTGGAGTGGGTATAAGGATTTTATTGAAGTACTTGAAATTGATAAAGCTTTACAGCAGGCCCTTGTTCAAATAAAATTTTTAGATAATTATATTACATCTGCAAAGCCGTGGGAGTTAATTAAAGATAATGATGAGCGAGTCGGAGTTGTAATGTATAATGTTTTAGAAAGAATTCGTCATACTGCATTAATGCTTTGGCCCTTTATGCCTGAGACTACTGAAGAGATTATGAGACGTTTAGGTTTAGATCCCAATACAGAGAAAACAAAAGATTTTGAAGAATTAATAGAGTGGGGCGGATTAAAACCGGGCACCGAAGTTAAAAAAGGCGAGTCCTTATTCCCGCGATTAGAAAATTAAAATAATAATTATTAATAAAATAAAAAAATCTATGATCTCAAAAAGAAATTTGTTTATTGGTGCGATGATCTTTGTTCTTTCTTTCTCTCTTAATCCCGCGTTAGCTATGCACAGTGAACCTACCGAATCGGAATCAAGCGTTAATTCCATCACCCTTACTGGCGTTGGCGCCAGTATTAACTGGAGTACGGATGGGCATTCAGCTAGTGGTTTTAAAGTCGTTTGGTCCAAAAATTCCGGCCCAACTTATCCATGTCGATCCGGAGACAAGTATCATTATTATTCCAGTCCAGATAAGTCTAGCGATACTTTAACAGCTTTTTCCGGGGACGGCACATATTACGTGCGCGTTTGCGAATATTTGGGCGGCGCCTGCGGCGTGTATTCAAATGAAATAACCGTTCAGTTGGGCGATAACAACGATTGCAATATTCAATGTTTGGTTTATGATCCGGTTTGTGGCAAAGACGGCGTTACTTACTCATGTGGTGAGCCGGAAGCTATTTGCAATGGGACAATAGTTAAATACGAAGGTAAATGCGGAAGCGTTTCCGAAGAAGTCGCCTGCACCATGGAGTATAATCCGGTTTGCGGGGTAGACGGAAAAACTTACTCTAATAAATGTGTTTTACTTAGCCAGGGGATAGCCAAGGCCTACTACGGTGAATGTGTGGATGCCAGTACTGGAGTTGAGTCAATTACTTTGATAAGTAAAGGCGGGTCAGCAATAAAGTGGAGCGTGGACGGATACAGCGCCAAGGGCTTTAAAGTTGTTTGGTCAAAGAATGAGCACCCGACCTACCCGACCCGGGACGGGGATAAGTATAAATATTTTTCTGATCCAAATTATTATTATACAACTTTGTCTGCTTTTTCGGGCGACGGCACATACTATGTCCGTGTTTGCGAATATCTGGGCGGTGCTTGTGGGGTGTACTCAAATGAAGTAAGCATTAACCTGGAAAGTGATGAGCAGATAAAGGAAATCGAAAAAAATGCGGAAATATTAGTAAGTAACGACTTGGCAGCTATTTTGGCTGAATTGAAAGAGCTAAGAAATTTAGTAAGAGAACAGCAAATTCAGATTTTGCATTTACAGAAGCTACTCATTGGCGTTGCGGCCATAACCGAAGCAATGCAGAATTCAATTAATAGTTTTATTACTTATGGCGTTGATGACAATACCAAGAGGCTGGGCGAAGGCGAGCGGGCCGCGGTAATCTATTCTTTTAAAGAGGCCTTTGGTAAATTACCGGAAGACGAAGCGGAAATGGCGGACGCGATCAAGATCGCCAATGGCCGCTGGCCAACCAAAATTAGTGAGGTCGCGGAAAACAAGGCCAAGGAAAAATTTAAGCATATCTACAAGCGCACGGCCAGCGCGGGTCAGGTAAACGATGACGCGGCCGTGGTAGTCATGGCCTATGGTCTTAGGCAAAAAGCCGAGAACCGGAATCTTGATTCAGAAAGAAACGGCCTGAAAATTTTCAAAGACATTTACGGCTATTTACCGGAAACTACAGAAGACTGGAATATACTGCAGGCAATTACGTACTCAGGTGCGACACGCTAACATATTAATCATATTAATCCCTGCTAAAAAATATTTGCCCTTCAATATAATTCAGGACAGGCAGGGATTAATAAGATTTATAAGACATGCTACCGATAATAGATGTCATTTTAGTGGTTTTATTATCCGGCTTTATTTTCTATGGCCTGTTTTTTGGTCTTATCCGCACTTTTGGCGCTTTTATGGGCGTGATTGTCGGGGCAATCCTAGCTAGCCGGCTTTATCTTTTTATAGCTGATTTTATTGAGCCGCTTTTTTTTGGTTATAATAATTTAGGGAAAGTATTAACTTTCCTGGTTCTCTTCTCTATTATTAATCGCTTGGTTGGTCTTGGTTTTTATCTCTTGGAAAAGATATTTAATGTCATCTCCATTATCCCTTTTCTTAAGACCATTAACCGTCTGGGCGGCGCTATCCTCGGCTTTTTCACCGGCGCCTTAACTATCGGCTTACTTCTTTTTGTGATTTCGCGCTACACTTTGCTTGACACTTTTTTAGGTATTTGGCTCAAAGACTCGCTCCTTGCCCCGATGTTTTTAAAGTTTAATGATTTGCTTTTACCACTCTTGCCCGAAGTGCTTAAGAAATTGCAAAGTTTGATATAAAATAATGGAAACCTTAAAAATTGATTTTAAAAAAGAAAAGACTTGGGAGATTGATGTAATTTGTGATCATTTAAGTCGTGGCAAAACTATTGCTTATCCCACGGAAACCGTTTATGGCCTGGGCTGTTTGGCCACCAAGGCAAGCGCGGTTAAAAAGGTGCACAGGATCAAGCGCAGTCCGGTTAATAAACCTTTGATCGTATTAGTTAAAAGTTATTGCCAGCTTCATGATATTTGTTATGTAAGCGCCGCGCAAGACAAATATATTCGCTCTGTTTGGCCACGTACCACCAGAGAAGCCCAAAGTCCGGACTATATACATAATAAACGGCCAACTACCTTTATTTTGCGCAGCCGGGGAATATTACCAGACATCGTGAGTGGCGATGGAGATTCTTTAGCCGTCCGCTTGCCAGTGGCTAATATTAGCAAGGACTTGCCAAAAAAGCAATTTCTTATTAAAATATTAAAGAAGCTTAATGCCCCTTTGATTTCAACAAGCTTAAATAAGCACTGCAAAAAGCCTCCGGCTAGGCTTAATCAGACAGAGAAATACTTTGCTCCGCTTACTCCGGATTTACTGATTGACGCTGGACCGTTGACAAAAAAAGCTACATCACGGATAATAGATATAAGAGATATTAATAATATAAAAATTTTAAGAAAGTAGTAAAGTAATTAATTATTTCATTTCAAAAAACTATGGGATTAATGGACACACTCAAAAAAATGTTTGGTGGTGGAGGTGATTCCCC
>JAGLNE010000128.1 GCA_023139655.1 Candidatus Parcubacteria bacterium | reverse complement strand
GGAGAACGCGCGCGCGATATTGCCCGCGGCGCTAAAGAGGCGGGGATGTTAGGCGACAATATATTTAATTTTGCTTACAGTGACCAAGCCGGTCGATTTATTCAGGATAGGATAAAAGAAGGTGATCTAGTCTTAGTAAAAGGAAGCCAGGGCGTAAGAATGGAAAAAATAGTCCTCGAAATAATGGCTGACCCGCTGCGTGCCGAAGAATTACTTGTTCGGCAGGAAAAAACCTGGAAAAATAAATAAATTTGACAAACTAATAAATTTATATTAATCTATTCTTATGAATAAAAGACAGATAACAAATATAATTTGTTGCTGCACTCTCGGCTAACCCCAAGAGTGATATTTAATTTTTTATGACTCTCGGGGGATTCCCGAGTTTTTTGTTACAAAGCTAATAAATGATACTAAAAATATATGATCTATCAAAACATTTTACAGACTATTGGCAATACGCCAATGGTAAAGATTAAGAAATTAAATCCAGCTAAAGGTAATGTACATATTTTAGCTAAGCTGGAAGGCGCTAACCCGGGTGGATCGATCAAGGATCGGGTCGC
Source organism: Candidatus Parcubacteria bacterium (assembly GCA_023139655.1). Classification (GTDB taxonomy): domain Bacteria; phylum Patescibacteriota; class Patescibacteriia; order Patescibacteriales; family UBA12075; genus JAGLNE01. The sequence goes on along the minus strand of JAGLNE010000128.1, from coordinate 5,060 downwards.
CCTTAGGATGATTGAGTCAGCTGAAGCGAATAAAGAATTAACGAGCGACAAAACCATAATAGAAGCAACCAGCGGGAATACCGGTATAGCGCTAGCAATGATAGCGGCGATTAAGGGTTACAAGGCAGAGATAGTAATGAGTGACGCGGTTTCAATAGAGCGGCAAAAAATGATCCGCGCGTTTGGGGCTAGTGTAACGCTAAGCCCGGGTAAAAAGGGGACTGATGGCGCGATATTAAAAGTGCAGGAGTTGATCAAGGCCAAGCCAAATAAATATTACTACACCGATCAATTTAAAAATGAAAGCAATAAGTTGGCGCATTATGAAACAACCGCCCAGGAGATCTGGAAGCAGACCAATGGCGAGATAGACTATTTTGTGGCGGCTATCGGCACCTCCGGGACACTTATGGGAGTAGGCCAGCACCTTAAGCAATATAATCCGCGGGTGAAGATCGTTTCGGTTGAGCCAAAAAAGGGGCATTATATCCAGGGCTTAAAAAATATGGAAGAGGCGATCGTGCCGGCTTTATATGACAAGTCCAAACTTGATGATATTATTATGGTTGACACCGAAGAGGCATACGAAATGGCCCGGCAGATTCCAAAGCAAGAAGGCATTTTTGTCGGTATGAGCTCTGGTGCCGCCATGCTTGGGGCTATAAAAATTGCTGAGAAGATTGATAAAGGTAAAATAGTAACCATCTTCCCTGATCGGGGGGAGAAATATTTAAGTACCGGTTTGTTTAAATAGATATTTTTATTCGGTTTTATCTTGAAAAAAAGTGTAATTCAAGCTAAACTTGATATATATGAAAACATTATATTTATACAACACTTTAAACAGAAAGAAGGAAGAGTTTAGGCCAATAAACACCTCACCCCAGCCCTCTCCTTCTAAAGGAGGGGGAGTTGTCGGCTTATATACTTGCGGGCCAACGGTTTATAATTATGCGCATATTGGCAATATGCGCGCTTATATTTTTGCTGATTTACTGGCGAGAACTTTGCGATATAATTATGGCGAGGCCCGGGTAAAATGGGTAATGAATATTACTGACGTGGATGATAAAACAATCAGGGATTCAAAAATAAAATATCCGAATATTGACCCCAATGAAGCATTAAAAAAGTTTACCGCAGAGTATGAAAAATATTTTTGGGAGGATATGGAAAAGTTGAATATCAAAAAACCCGACGTTATTCCGCACGCGGCTGATCAAAAATATGTAGAAAAAATGCAAGATTTAATTAATAAAATAGTAAAAGCCGGATATGGGTATATCAAGGACGGCTCGGTTTATTTTGATGTTGCTAAATATTACAAAAATTATAAATACGGCAAATTAATAAATCTTGATATGGACGGCTTTAAGGCCGGTGTGCGAATTGACGCTGATGAATATGAAAAGGAAAATGTGCAGGATTTTGTTTTGTGGAAAAATCAGGAGAAAGGCGATCCGTTTTGGGATTACGAATTAGATGGTAAGTCTTTGCCGGGTAGGCCTGGTTGGCATATTGAGTGCTCTGCTATGGGTCAGGAAACCTTGGGTATGCCTTTTGATATTCATACCGGGGGCATAGATCTAAAATTCCCGCATCATGAAAATGAAATCGCACAAAGCGTTATCGGATACAATGTGGACCAGCCGGTAAATTATTGGCTGCATAATGAGTATCTGTTGGTTGATGGGGTTAAAATGAGTAAAAGATACAAGAATTTTTATACCTTAAGAGATCTGGAAGAAAAGGGTTTTAATCCTTTCGCCTTTCGTTATCTTTGCATGCAGACCCATTATGGCAAGCAAATGAATTTTACATTTAACAGTTTAAAGGCCGCGGAAGACGGATTAAAGCATTTAAAAAATCAGGTGCGGGAATTAGGTGATGAAAAAGGAGATATTAATTCAGATTATAAAAATAATTTTTTTAAAGCCATAAATGATGATTTGAATTTATCAAAAGCTTTAGCAGTTACGCAGGAAATGCTTAAGTCGGATTTATTGGGCCAGGATAAATTAGCTACTGTTTTGGATTTTGATAAAGTCCTGGGGCTTAAACTAAACCAAGTTGATGAAGATATTGAATTGCCCGAAGATATTAAGTCTTTAGTTGCACAGCGGGTAGAAGCGAGGGTAGGAAATAATTACAATGAATCAGACCGGTTACGAGCAGAGATCGAAAAGCGAGGCTATTTAATTGATGATACTAAAGACGGGATGCGGGTGGTTAAAAAGTAATTTTAAATATGGAAAATAGACCAAAAGTAGGATTGGGAGTATGCATTAGAAAAGACGGTAAAGTTCTTTTGGGTAAGAGAAAAAATACTCACGGAGAAGGGGATTGGTGTTTCCCTGGCGGGCATTTAGAGTTTAATGAAACCTGGGAGGATTGCGCAATTCGCGAGACAAAAGAAGAAACAGGAATAAAAATAAAAAATATTAGATTTGCTACGGCTACTAATGATATATTCAAAAAAGAAGGGAAACATTATATTACCATGAATAATGGTGGCCGATTATGATGTAGGCAGAGTAGAAGTAAAAGAACCTGACAAGTGTGAAAAATGGGATTGGTTTGAATGGGATGAAGATAAATTTCCTCAACCGCTTTTTGTTCCGCAAAAAAATTTATTTAAACAAAAATTTAATCCGTTTAGAAATCATTAATTTTAAAATAAACATAATTATATAAAAATATGAAAATTAAAAAAGTTTTGATTGTTTGTTTTTTACTGTCGTTCAGCCTGGTATTAACCGGCTGTGATATATGGGAAATATTTGCGCCGGACGAGGAGATACAGCGGGCGGTTGATAAAGGGGACGCTGGTATGTGCTTGGCAATAAAAGATGAGGATGCCAACAGAGAATTAAGGCGAAAAAATAAATGCCTGGATCGGGTAGCGGAAAAAACCAACAATCCTAAGGCCTGTAAAATGATAATCGGTGATGCCAGTCGGATGAATAATTGTTTTAAAGCTGTAGCTGCCGGCTTGGGAAAAGAGGAAATATGCGAGGAGATCAATGATAATGAAAAGCTTAAAGCCTCTTGTTTTGCGGCGGTTGGTATCGCGTCCGGCAATGAAAGTTTGTGCGCCAAAGAGGGTATAAGCGCGTATGATAAAAAGAAGTGTTATACAGAGATCGCAAAGAATAAAAAAGATGAAACAATTTGCGATAATTTAGAGAATGACAGAGAAAAAGCAATATGTTATCAAGGTGTCGGTGTTGCTGCCGAAAGCGTTGAAATTTGCAATAAAATTCCAAAAGAGCAAGCCATACAAAGAACTCGTTGCATAAACGGCATTGCCAAAACCAAAAAAAGCATTGATGTTTGCAAAGAGCATGGAGACAAAGATAATGAGTCAACCTGTATTAGGATAATTGCCAAAGAAACCAATAACGCGAGCCTATGCGAAGAAATTACCCGCGATCATTGGGATGACAAGAGAGAAGATATTGATTTATGTATTACAGCCGTAGCAGAGCAAAAACGCGACCCAGGAGTTTGCTCTGATATAAATGATATAGGTTTTAAGAATATGTGTTATCAGGACGTAGCGATCGCGAAAGGCGAAATATCAGTCTGCGACGACATTAAAGATAGTGAGGGCTATATGAATGCTTGCTACATAGGGGTAGCGGAAAAAACCGGACAAATGGATCTATGTTTAAGCATGAATTTGAGCGATAACAAGAGAGCAAAATGCTATTTGTCTGCCTCAAAAAAGGCTGATAATGCCTCTTTGTGTAAAAATATTGAAGGCAGTGAGGGGCAATTTAATTGCATTTTAAACGTGGCCCAGTATCAGCGTGACGCCTCGCATTGCGGCAAGAATATTACCAGCCAGGGAACCAGAGAAAAGTGCATTCACGAAGTGGTGAGAAAATATAAGACCGACAAGGTCTGCGAGCCGATCACTGACCCGGGCGACAAGGAAAAGTGTCTGGCATCATACAGGATATTAAAGTAGTAAATTTAATATAGACCTTTTTCAAAAAGGAGGGGATAGTATGTGGGCAGAAAAAGAATCAACTGCAAAGATTTTTTCAAATTGGTTGTTGGGGATAATGGTTCTGTTGGTAGGTATTTTGATGATAGATTTTATCTGTCAGTTCTCGTTTGAAGAAGTACGAGAATGTATCCAAGGGGGAGCTCGGGCCATTATAAAAGGGTGGTAGTAATCACAAAGATTTTAAGACAGGCGTCTCGCGTAAAGAGACGCCACTTTTTTAGAAAATGAAAAATTTTTGGACAAAAATTAAGACTCCATTTTTTGTCTTAGCACCGCTGGCTGGGATAACGGACTCGGCGTTTCGGCAGATGTGTAAGGGTTTTGGCGCGGATATTTTATATTCCGAAATGATAAGCGCGACCGCGCTTTTTTATAATGATGCCAAAACTGTTGATTTGATGAGCTTTAACGAAGTGGAGCGGCCTTATGTGGTGCAGCTGTTTGGAAACAAATCAAAGCATTTTCAGTTTGCTACTGAATTAATTCAGGAGCAAATTAAACCGGACGGAATAGATATTAATTTTGGCTGCCCGGTACCAAAAGTTGTAAAGCAGGGAGCTGGTATTGCCTTGTTTGAGGATTTGAAAAAAAGTAAAGAAGTGATCAAGGCTGTTATTGAAAATACTGATTTGCCGGTGTCTATTAAAACCCGCAGCCAGGTTAAGGATATTGATGTTTTAAGATTTTTAGATTACATGAGTGACTTAGATATTAAAGCCATTATGATCCATGGCCGGAGTGCTGGCCAAGGCTTTTCCGGGCCGGTTGATACTGAGATAATAAAAAAGGCGCGAAATTATTTTGGCGGGATTATAATCGCTAATGGTGGAGTGTACAATTACGAAGATGCGCAAACTCTACTCAAGGAAACAGGAGCCGATGCGATCGGTATCGGGCAAGGGGCGCTGGGCAAACCATGGATTTTTAAAGCCCTTCGTACCGGGCAGGATGTTAAGCGCTCAAGACGGGCAGTGTATAAAATAGCACGCGAGCACGCGGAGTTGGTGTTTAAATTAAAAGGTAAAGCCGGGATATTAGAAATGCG
>JAGLNE010000127.1 GCA_023139655.1 Candidatus Parcubacteria bacterium | reverse complement strand
AATTAAAAATTAATAATTAAAAATTAAAAATTAAGGAACGCAGTAAACTATCACAATAAAACCTTAATTCTTAATTCTTAATTCTTAATTCAAGAATTATTCTATCTGCAGGAAATTATGTTAATAATTACCCGCGCATAAAACAATTATTTTATACCAAAGGCTATAACTAGCGCGTAAATCGCGATTGCCTCGGCAAACGCGGCAGCCAAAAGCATTGGCACCAATATCTTGCCAGCGGCTTCCGGGTTGCGGCCAATCGCTTCCATGGCTTTGGCACCGATAAACCCGATACCCAGACCCGGACCGATCGAACCGATGCCGATAGCTAAAGCTTTGGCGAGCATTACATTTTCCATACTTTTTTATGAATTTAGATTATTTATAAATATTTTACTTCCCACGAATCAACGAATCAAATACAAATTTACGAATACCAGGTAAATAATTTATTTTAGTATTTGTAAATTCGTAAAAAATTCGTTGATTCGTGGGGCCTAATGTTCTTCTGTACTTGTGGCCATGGTAAGATAGGCCAGGATAAGCATGGCAAATATCAGGGCCTGGATCAGCCCAACTATCACTTCCAAAAACATGAAAGGGATAGGCAGGCCAAAGGCCAAGATCGCAGCCATTGAAGCGAGCAAAACCTCACCGGCAAAAATATTGCCAAAAAGCCGGAAAGAAAGGCTGGCCACCTTAGCGGCTTCGCCGATTATTTCAATTAATCCAACAAAAGCTTTGATCGGGTTTACAATTATAACGCTTGGATCTTTTTTGAATTTCTTGGGAATTTCCAGAAGCGCCTTGATATTAATAAATTTATTCAAATACTTCCACGCGCCCAGCGCCATTACGCCAAATATATGCGAGAACACAACTCCGATTATGGCCAGCGCTAGCGTAGTGTTCAAATCTGCGGTGCCGCCCCGGAAATACGGAACAAAGGTAGCGTGGCCGTCGTGCATGGCGATCTGCCCAATAGAGCCGATACCAGGGAGCAGGCCAAGCCAATTGTTTATTAATATAAAAACGAAAAACGAAAATACCAAGGGGAAAAATTTAAGGCTCTTATCCCGCGAGCCGGTAACCGAGTCAAAAATGTCCAAAAAACCATCCACAACCATTTCCATAGCGTTCTGAATCTTACCGGGTATTGTCTTAACATTTCTTTTGACCAAGGTAGCTATAACTACCACTAAAATAACCACTATCCAGGAATTCAAGAGTGAATTGGTCACTGTGAAATTACCAATGTTAAATATCGGTTCGGCAAAAAGAGTGTGTTCATGAGATACCTCTTCATGTGTTTCTGCTATAACATGTTCATTTGTCGCTTTATTGTCCATACTAATTTACAAATTTTCAATTTTCAATTTTCAAACAATTAATTAATTTTCAATTCTAAAATTTTAAAATTAAATCATTTCAGCCCAAGGCTGATCCGCCTTCCACGTACGTGAATTATCCACGACAGAAATTGGCGGAGAAAATTGTTTGTAAATTGTAAATTGAAAATTATTTTCTGTTATCTTTCTCAATTCTTTTATACTCCTTTGTCGTCTCAATTATCAACCCCACCATTGATATCACAAAGGCAATGCCGACTATTCCCATCAATCCCCAAGGGGCGCTATCCAGCTGATTATCCAGCCATTTACCCACTAAAGTACCGACTAATACCGGCGCCACGATCCAAGCGGAAAGCCGAAAAAAAACCATAATCGCCGGTTGCCACCACGCATCCGCCGTAGCCTTTTTAACCTCCATAATTTTGGCGGAGGAGGAGGCCTGTTTATGGGGGTTTTGCTCTTTTACTCCCATATGCGCGAAAAACAAACAGCAAGGGCACATTCACCCTTGGAAATTTGCTTATTTATTGTTACTTTCGCCTAGTTATATTGTAGTCAAAAACCCCTAAAAGTCAAGGGTATTAATAAATTTTCAATTTACAATTTACAAACAATGAATTAATTTATCAATTTTTTAATGTTTATTTATTCTGCTTCACGGAATTCTGCAACATTAGAAATAAATATAAAAACTAAAAAAATTATAAAATTAACTCATTGAAAATTGTTTGAAAATTGAAAATTTGTAAATTAGTTTTTTATATATTAAAAAACTTCCTAGCATTCTGTGTTGTAATTTCCGCGATTTGTTCTAGGCTTAAATTCTTGATCTCGGCAATGCGCTCAGCAATATGCTTAACAAACAAGGGTTCATTGCGCTGACCACGGCACGGCTCGGGTGCAAGGAAGGGACAGTCAGTCTCAATCATAAACTTATCATTGGGCAAACGCCTAATTAAATCGTTAAAACGCTTACTAAAGGTAATCAAGCCGGTAAATGATATTATCAAACCAAGATTAAAAAACTGCCAGGCTTCATCTTCATTCCCTTCAAAACAATGCACTACCCCCCAGGATTTATTCTTAGGCATTAGATCGCGATGTTCTTTTTTAAATCTTCTTATCAGTTCCACCAGACAATCGTATGATTTACGGCTGTGAAGTATAAGCGGCAAATCCAAGCGACGGGCCAAAAGCAGCTGCTGCCATAAAATATCTTTTTGCAATTTCATGATCTTGTCCTTAGCCACCCCAATGTCCATATGGTAGAAATCCAATCCTACCTCCCCGACCGCTACGACCTTGGAAAACTTGGCTAATTGCTCATAGGCATCATAATTAAACTCTTCTCCCCGGGTAGTAAAATCGTATTCATCTGTTTTGGCATTAAACTTGAATAAATGCATCGGGTGTAAACCGACAGCGGCAAATACCCCGCGTTCGTATTTATTGGCGTAATCCAAAGCCCGTCGGCTTGATTTAAAATCAGCACCGACGTTGATCATCCAAGTATTCTTTTGTAAAGCCCGCCTGATTACCTCGTCCGCGTCATCTTTAAAGGCGTTCAGGTTTAAATGGGCGTGGGTATCAATTAGCATAAGTGTGATGCTAATCCGCTAATAAACGCTAATCCGCTAATTGCTAATAATTTGTATTCGCAATTAGCGGATTAGCATTTATTCGCATATTAGCGTCACGCACAAACTAAAACCCCGTTAAAGAGGCT
>JAGLNE010000126.1 GCA_023139655.1 Candidatus Parcubacteria bacterium | reverse complement strand
CCCCGTTCAACCGCTCCGGCATCCCTCCGCTCTGAGCAAAAATTTTAAACAAATCCTTCAACCCTTGCCCGCCAAAGCTTTAGCGTAGGCGGGACTCGAGCCACCTCTCCATTTTATTCATCAACGTACTCAAGAAATAACTTTTTCTCAAAACCGCCCCGCTCAAATCGCCTTTTATCTTGCATTTCTTTTATCTCGTCTTTGCTTAAACCATAAGCCTTAATTATCGTGTCAATCACTTCATAAACGTCCCCTATTTCTTTTATCATCTCCTTTTTTTCTCCATTGGTCCCCATAAGCTCTTTTGCTTCTTCCACAACTTTATTAAATAATTCTTGTCGATATTCCCCCTCATCCATAATTCTAATTTTAGGATTGCGTTTATCTTCTTTAATTATCTCTGAAATTTTGTCTCTTATCAATTTATTGTAAATTTTTCTCGACATTTATTTGACATTTAAATTTTTTATTTCTTTATCACTTAAGTGCCGCCACTCACCAATTTTTAACTCCCCTAATTCAATATTACCGATTCTTACTCTAACTAAATCCACAATCTCTAGATCTAAAATTTCAAACATTCTCCTTATCTGCCGCTTCTTGCCGGAAGTTAAAATTATTTTAAACTTTCCCTGACCTAAATATTCTGTCACCTTTGCTTTAACCACTCCATCACCTTCACTAATATCAATTCCTTTCAAAAAACTACTTGCGATTTCCTTAATTCTTAATTCTTCATTCTTAATTCTTAATTGAACCACGTACTCTTTTTCATGCTCATAACGCGGATGCGTGATCCGTTCAGTCATATCCCCATCATTAGTAATAAGCACCAAGCCACGGCTATCCTTGTCCAAACGCCCAACCACGAATAACCTATTTTTATTCTCAATCAAATCAAAAATATTTTTTTCGCCCTTAAACTTCCTGTTTGTGCATATATAACAAATAGGTTTATTCAATATGATATATATTTTTTCAATTTCAATTTTAAGAATTTTTTCGCCAACTTGCACTTTATCATTTGATAAAACTTTTTGCCCCAACTCCGCCATTTTATCATTAACCTTAACTCGGCCGGAACGAATTAACTCAGTGGCCTGCCGGCGTGAGCAATGGCCCGAATCAACAATAAATTTTTGCAAAATTATTTTTTTATCCATTTAATTATCCAATCAAAGAATCGGTTGGGATACCAAAATTTAAATGCAATAACCTTATCATCTTCAATGTTAAATTCCTTTTTCTCTTTAATATTTCTGAAGTTCTGTTCGCGCCGATTATTTTGGCTAAATCTTTTTGCTCTAATCCTATTTGATCCATGCGAAACTTAATAGCTTCAATCGGGTCTGGCGGTAAAATCGGATAATTATTTTCTTCATAATGCTCTATCAGCGTAGCTAAAATATCAAGCTCGTCGCCTGCTTTTGAATTTGGTTTAGCGTCCCATATTTTTTCAACCCGCTTTAAAGCGTTTTGATGATCTTTTTTAGTCTTTATTGGTTTAATATTCATATATTTCTAGCATTTATTTTATCATACTCATCGTGAGTGCCGACAAATCTAATAAAAATTATTTGAAATTTATATTTTATCACCACTATCAACCTGTATTTATTTCCCTTAACATTAAATACAATCCGTTCATGCCCAATAATACTAGCATTTTTGTATTTTCTTTTTACATCATTGGGTGATTGCCATTTTTCCTTTTTCATTTCCCAATACCAGGCTCTTAACGCTTGCTCTGAATCACTGTATTTTTTATCTTCCCAAAAATTTCTTATTTTTTTTATTGAAATAACCCTCATTAATTTTGATTATATTCCCATTTTGGGAATTTGTCAACTATTTTTATTATCTTCTTTTATTTCAAGCCTCATAATCCCGATCATGCTTATCAGCACCCAAAATATAATTGCCAAATCATTTTTAAAATATGGCACATCGACTGTTCCATGTATCACTATTACAACCATTGAACACATTAACCCCAAAATTAAATATCCATTTCTTTTGTCACCAAAATTTTCACCCGCCAAGCGAGTACAGGCAATTTTCAATTTACAATTTACAAACCCTAAATAAAAAAACTTTCCAATAATCCAAATAAATAAAATCATTCCCAGCATTCCCAATTCAGTCCAAAAATTAAGTATTAAATTGTGCGGATACATATAGATCTCAACCGGTTGCCAATGCTTGGCTTTGTATTCCTCGCTTCCCCAGACGATCTGTTGGCGGAAATCTTTGTCCCGCAAAAAATTAAAAAATATTCCTTCCTGGTGATAGGATTTGATTGCTGCCTGGTAGCCGGAAAGACCGGTCCCGGTAAGCCAGCGGTAATCGCCCTTCATCATCGCAAATGTCTCCCGCCACTGCTGTTTTCTTATTTCACCGGAAATATCTTTAAGCATCGCCTTGTCAGATATATAATTTAATGTTGGACACGAAGAATTAAAATACTTATGTTCAGGCACAACAAAAAGGAAAAAAAGCGAGCTAAAAATAACAAAACCTCCAACTGCTACGATTGCGCCCAAGGGCAACCATTTAAACTTTGGCTTCCTATTTATTAATATAAATAATCCCAAAATAAATCCGGCAATCAATATCCCGGCCAGCGCCCCCTCCGAACTCGCTAATATAATTGCAGTAATTGAAAACAAAATGGTTACACCCGTAAACAATAATTGAAAATTAAATATTGAAAATTGTTTAAAAATTAAATATTGAAAATTGAAAATTCTCCACTGATTTATAAGCCACCCAATTAACAATAAAACAATTGGTCCCAAATAAAGCCCCAAAGCATTCGGATACAAAAATGGCCCGGTTACCCGCGGCCAAAAAGCGGCAACCGCGTTCCAACCTATTAGCCTTTCAATAATCGCTAAAGCTGATACCCAAAATGCCCCAATTGCTAAAGCCACAATAATCGAATTCACACTATTTACATTATTCGCAATTGGCGGATTAATATTTATTCGCGGATTAGTATCACGTTTCCCGAACAAATTTATTAAAAGAATATACAATAACACCGGTTCAAAAAAATAAGCTTTCCAGATTCCCAAAGCTGAATCCGAAAAACCAGCCACCACAATCGCGATCCAGGAAATAATCAATAAGGCAATGATCTCATAGTCAAATGGATAACGGGTAAGAATTTTCAATTTATAATTTTCACCCGTCAAGCGAGTACAAGCAATTTTAAATGAATTTTTAAATCTTAATTTTAAATTATTAATAATAGACGAATAATTTTTTATCGTCCAAACAGTAAAAGCAATTAAAATCATTGTTTCCAGTACCGTAAAAGGAATGCCAAATATTTCAAACCGAATCATATAGCTGGGAAGAGTCGCCAAAATAAACATCACCGCCCAATCAAGCCTGCGCCAAGCCAAGGCGACATAGCCGACACTAAATATTAATAGTGATAAATTTTCCATATAACTAATTATTTGAAATTATTAAGTGATAAGCATATACAAACCCAAACCGACCAAGGCTGTGCCAATAATTTTTTGCATCAACACCCCACCGCCCAGCTCTTCTTCCAAAATTTTTGGAAACCGGTGGGAAATTATTACTACGATCAGTAAAAGAAAAATATACTGCGTCCCCTGGATTGAATTAATAAGAGCCACGTTACCCAGGCTGATTGCCCAATTAAGCATTATGAAAGCAACGGCTGCCAACATTCGAACGCCAAGAAAAAAACCCAAATTTTTTGGCGTCTTCACTCCCTTTTGATACTCAAATATCATACGCCTCCAATCCGGGACAAAAAGGATAAGCAAAACGCCGATGAAAGTACCCAGCCGGCTCCAGACAAAACTGCCGATAAAAGGCTGAGTATCATAAATATATTTTATTAAAACGTAATAGGCGGCAAAAAGCAAGGCGCTGGTCAAAGAATTAAGTATCAAGCGACGCGTTGGGCGGTACTGAGCGTGAATCGGTCCAAAGACATTGCCAAATATTTTTTTAAAATGATCAGACACCTCTTTAAGATAATAAAAACGGGTGTGCTTAACAGAGATCAACACTCCTCCGATTATAAGGACAATAAAAGCCAAAAGTTGTTGCTCGGTCAAAGCTTGCCCGAGAAAAATATAAGAAAGGATAAAAGAAAAAATCGGCACCAAGGCCCCAACGATCGGCACTACTCTGGTCGCTTCGCTTTGGTGCAAAGCTTTATACCAGAAAATCAAGGTTAGCAAAAAAAGGCCTCCGGCCAGGAGGTCAAGGCTTAGCTCGCGCAGACTCGGCAGCCAGGGGTCAAATATTAATAATACAAAATTAAAAATACTCCAGATACCGACAAAAAAAGCATAAACAATTGAAGAGTGGATTTTTTTACTAAGCAAAAACTTATCCGCAACATAAACCCCGGCGTTAATAAAATAAGATGTAACTGCGACTAGTAACCACATCAATTCTAATTTTTAATTCTTAATTTTTAATTTTTAATTATTCTTCCACCTCAACCGCATTCTCCTTACATATCTTCCCATATTCTGCCGCGCTTGGCCGCGGGGTACGCTCAAATGTCTCGCGGTCTACGCTGTGAAGGCCGAATTTCGGTGCCCAGCCATAGCTCCACTCAAAATTGTCCAAAAGCGACCAATATAAATAACCTTCAATATTAGCGCCCTCTTCAATCGCTTGATGTATGTAACGCAAATGTTCCTTTATGTATCGGACCCGGTCTTTATCTTTAGCGTCAGCAATGCCATTTTCGGTTATTATTATCGGTTTATTATATTTATTGGCAAATTTAAGCATACGATAAATCCCTTTTGGGTATATTTCCCAGCCCTTATCGTCGGTCCAGACATTCTTATTTTTCTTAAAAGGCGGATGCCAAATAATCCGATCATGAAAATAATAATTAACTCCCAAATAATCAAAACTGTCCTTAGTCTTATTGATAAACCGGGCGTTCCAATAATGGTGAAGGCCTTGAGCAATCAGCTGGGTCCAGGGATTCCAGGGATTATCCGACTCAAAAAAATTAAGCATAGTTGCGTAACCGACTTTTGCCCCGGAATAATAATCGTGGATCTGCGAGTACACCCGTTTCTGCGCTTTAACCAAATTCCTTAATGCTTTTTCCGCATAAACCAAACTTCTTTTTTGCGGCGGATGATAAGCGCGCAAATAAGCGCCAAAAACATACATCACCGGTTCATTTAAAATTACCCAATAGTCAATATCTGCCCCCAGCTCTTTAATAATTAAATCAACATAAACACAAAAATCATCAATGGTCTTTTTGTTTGTCCAGCCGTCGGTATTGGCCACCCAGGTCGGCAGGGTCCAGTGCCAAAGAGTTACTACGGTGCTAAACCCCATATCTTTAGCGGTCTTGATCATCTCCCGATAATGCTTGATCGCATGCACATTCCAGGTATCACGCTTGGGTTGGATCCGCGCCCACTCAAGGCCAAAACGAATCGTGTTATTGTTCATTCTCTTGGCCAAACGAAAATCTTCCTTATACCGATGGTGCGAATCGCAGGCGTCACCGCAAATATAATCATGGACGTTTTTGTTCTCCTTGACCATTTTCATTTTGCGCTTGGCTGACTTCTCCCAGACGCTCCAGTCATTCTTGATCCCGCCTTCTACTTGGTAGGCGCTACTGGCCGTACCCCAGAGGAAACCCTCAGGAAATTTCAAACGCTTGGTTGGCCGGGGCAACGCTTCTCTTTTTATGGGCTCAATACTTGCCGGTTTTGCGCTCCCCTTTAAATCAACCGGGGACGCTTGTCGCGCGCGCGCCTGGTCTTCTATTGGAGTGTCTGAATGCAGATCAATAACCCCTCCTGGCGCTTGCTTGGTTTGCGTCCCTGAACCAACCGAATTATGAAACTCAGTTATAACTTCCTTAAGATTATCTATCTGTTTTTTTATCCGGGCAATCCGCGCGTCCCGAGAAGCAGACAATTTTCTTTCTGTGCTTTGCTCCCGATTCTTATCTTTAAGATCAATCAAAGCTTCTTCTTTTGCCTGTCCCGCTTGCCCCGAGCTTTGTCGAAGGGAGCTTGCCTGCGATGAGCTTGCCGAATCCGCCGAAGGAGCTCTATCCTTTATCTCTTTGTCTTCTGCTTTGCTCTCAACTTTTAGTTTAATGTTTTCTTGCTCCAGTCTGGCCACACGCTCAGCAAATTCTCTTCTATGATCCATGTCAGATTCACTCTTGTCTAAACGAATATTTTCACCCTCATTATCGTCACCGCTTAAATCAAGCCGCGCATTTTTCATTTTATGTAATGCCATTTCTAAATTTATAATTTATAATTTCTATACATTATTATACCATTTTTTTATCAGTTTTTATAAAATTATATTTTGTTTATGTGCAAAACTTGTTTAAAATAAGTGAAAAAGTAAAATAAAAAAAATATTTTATTATAATTAAATTAAAAATAATAATTTAAAGTTTAATATTAGCTAAATTTTTACTGTTGTCTGTGGTCTGCTGTCTGCGGTCTAATTTCCTTGACAAACTATCCATAATCCTTTAGTATAAGTATGCAATTAAACATTGCGATTAACAATATGAACGCATAAACAAAAACGAAAATTCAAGCATCTTACGAGGCAAGCAGGCCGAGTGAGGCCTGTTTTATCTTCCTGTGCGGACATCTGAACATTAACAATTAAATTTATTTTTGGCGCTTATAAGCGTCAATTTGCAACCATAAAAATTCAAGGAAACTCAATTTTCCTCAAATATTTCTTTCTAATTATTTTTCGTGTTTCACAAAAATAATTAGCTTGGTAAGTAAACCAAGTCAAAAACTTTTCGAGAGTTTGATCCTGGCTCAGGATGAACGCTGGCGGCGTGTCTAAGGCATGCAAGTCGAATGCTATAGCTTCGCTATAGCGCCGCGGAATTTACGCAGATCAAAACGCAGAATTTACGCAGATATTATTATCCGCGTTAAATCAGCGTAGCAATCCGCGTAGAATCAGCGGCGCTATTGCGGAGCAATAGCATGGCAAACGGGAGAGTAACACA
>JAGLNE010000125.1 GCA_023139655.1 Candidatus Parcubacteria bacterium | reverse complement strand
AGCAAAAGCTTGTATTTTATACAGGTTGTTTTTCGCGTTTAAGAAAGGTGTATATTGGAAGGGCTTTAGAGTTAATACTTGTTAATTTTTCATTATCAGTATATCCACGTAACTCCCGAAGCCCCAGGGCTCGGGCGTTTTTTATTATTTAATATTTAAAGTATAATAGACTTATGTTAATTACAAATAATCTATCAATAAAATTAAGCAGTCAGGAGATTCTTAAGGATATAAATATTTCCCTAGACAGTTCTTCGCGCAAAAAAGTGGCGCTTGTCGGAAAGAACGGCTGCGGAAAATCCAGTTTGCTTAAAGTTTTGAACCGTGAAATAAATCCCAGTAGCGGAAATTTGGATATGGCAAATGAAAATATTGCCTATCTTCCCCAGGACATAGATTTTCCTGGTTACAGTTTAGTCGGCGAGTTTTTGGAAAGCAAGCTAGACGAGCCGTGGACTGACTATAAGATCGATATAGCGATGGGCGATGTCGGCCTGGATGAAGAGTATTTATTAAAAAATTTAAAAAATTTAAGCGGCGGCGAAAAAGTAAAAGTCGCTTTGGCCGGTTTGCTAATGGCGGAGCCGACGATTTTACTCTTAGACGAACCGACAAATAATTTGGATATCAATGGCGTTGAGTGGTTAGAAAAATTTATTCTTAATTTCAATGGTTCAATAATTGTTGTCTCTCATGATAGACATTTAATTAATATGGTAGTTAATGAAGTTTGGGAAATTGATTTGAACACTTTGGGTATAATAGTTTATGGCGGTAACTATGATAAATTCCTGGAAGAGAAAAATAGAATTTATAATAGAAGAATAACAGAGTATAATTACGAAGAAAGAGAGATAAAAAAAATCGAAAAATGGCTTAAAGCACATGAATTTCATCCGAAGTATAGGTTTAGTGCTATAGTGGGAGACCAAAAAGAAAAATTAGCCAGGCTAAAAGCAAAAATGAAGGACAAGCCGATTGGTAACACTAAGATAAAAATCAATAATCTGGGGAAAGAAAAGCGGGGATTAGTTTTGAGTGTTAATATTAAATCAAAAAAATTTAGTGAAAAAGAAATTATAAAAGATTTGAGCTTTAAGATCTATAAAGGCGAACGAGTTTTGCTAAAGGGCGCTAACGGGAGTGGTAAAACTACTTTGCTTAATATAATTTCCAAGGAAGATGAGGATTTTAATGGCGAGCTGGTAATTGGCGAAGAAGTAAAAATAGGATACTTAAAGCAGTTTAGTTCTCTTAATAAAAAGAACAGCATACTTGATGAATTTGAAAATGAAACCGGAATTATTGAGCCCAAGTCCAGGAGTATATTAGCTAGTTATTCTTTTGACCAAGAGAACGTTATACGTAAAGTTTCTACCCTAAGTTATGGCCAGCTTAAAAGACTGGAATTAGCGATAATTTTGGCGCGCGAACCAAGCTTGCTAATCTTAGACGAGCCGACTAATCATCTTGATATCTACACCAGAGAAGAGCTGGAAAGTTTTGTTATATCACAGAAAGTGCCGATGATAATTGTTTCCCATGATAGGTATTTTATAAAAAAGATCGGGGTGGACAAGGAAATCAAGCTGAATTAAGAATAGTTTTTGCCTGCCTGCCTTGGATGGGTTATAATGGAATAAAATAATAGTCTAATGATCGCATATGGGTATATCAGAAAAAGCCATTGACCATATAAAAAAGCTGGCAAAAAGCAAAGAGCTTTATAATGTTTTTGCAAACAGTGATAAGTATAGGGCGTTTTTATCGCCTGTTACTATTTTTATGGCCGGCTCACCAGGTGCCGGGAAAACAGAATTTTCTAAAAACATGATCATAAAACTTAATAACAAGTATGATTATCCTATTGTAAGAATTGACGCTGATGAAATTAGGGAATTATGTCCAGATTACAATGGCAACAATTCCCATCTGTTTCAAGGCGCAGTTTCAACTGGGGTTAATAAGCTCTATGATCATGTATTAAAGAAAAAATATAACGTTTTATTAGGACAGTACGTTTTCTAGTTTAAAGTATGCCAAGGAGAATATTAAACGGGCCATTAGCAGAGACAGGGAAGTAGATGTTTATTATATTTATCAAAATCCCGTAATTGCTTGGGAGTTTACGTTAAAGAGAGAGAAAATTGAGAATAGAAAAATAACTTTAGATGTATTTGTTGAAGATTTTTTTAAAGCCAAAGAAAATGTTAATGAAGTTAAACATATTTTTAAAAAGAAAGTTAATATTCACCTAATAAAAAAAGATTATAATAATGGTATAGAAAAATATTGGATAAATATTGATAAAATTGACAATTATATTAAATTTGTATATACTCAGGATTCATTGTATAATACACTTAGGGAAATAAAGCTATAAATATATGTTTTTAAATAAAATTAAAAAAGGTATAAAATTTTCTGAAATATCGGCAAGGGACAAAAAGAAGATACTTGTAGAATCAATAAGAGAAGCAAACAAAGAGCAGCATAAACTAGTTGAGCAGTATGACAGGAAATATAGTAAATTAAAACACGCAAATTAGATTTTATAATGGTTTGCGATTATTTTGTTTTAGTAACGAAAGAAGGCAGATTCACTTGAACCTGTCTTTTGTTATAGCTTGATTTCTTTACTTGCTTGACCGCTGCTACCGGCAGTCGGGCAGGTATTTTTTTATCCCTCGTCGTCAACCTGTCTGTGCCCACTTTGTAGGGGGCTTGACATTTTAGTAAAATAATTGTAAAGTCAAAAGTCCTTTTAAAAATTAAAAGTAAAAATAAGTAAAATTGGCAATAAGTTAAATTGGCAAATATTTAAGAAAACAGAGAGGTGAATATGGAAATTTATTATCTTGCAGAAAGTGATGGGGAAGATTTTTCATATCGTGGATTTTTTGATAAGAAAGAATTTGAAAAATCTAAAAAAAGTGCCATAAAAGCCGGGAATTATCTTTGCGAGGGAACCATTGAATGTAAATTCTCTGCCCTTGATACATTTGTGAGCACTTTAAAGGGGGAGGAGCGTGAGAAATTTGAAACAGAAATGGTTCGTTTTGCATCTCGTTCCCATGGTTTTTTTGAGAAAATCGGGGAAATGTTTGAGGATTAATAATACATCCCGCACCAACCTTACGAAAAGGAAAAGGGCGGGATTTTTTTTATGATTATTTTATCTTTTCTTTATACTTCCTTTACTTGCCCGACCGTTGCCAAAGGCAGCCGGGCGGGTGATTTCTTTATAATTTCTTTATACTTTCTTTATCTTCTCTTTATAATTTCTTTATACTTTCTTTATAAAGATTTTATATCTTAAGCTTAAGCGGGGAAAGGGGTTTGACATAGGCAGGAAAATATTGCAGAAAACTCTTTTTTTATTTGCTTTTCATTGTTGACTAATTATAAATAATAAAGTAATTTATAATCAAAACAGTAAATACAAACGATTTTTTTAAAAAAAAGAAGGGAGGTAGTGATGGAATTTTTCGCAGTTACAACAACATCTCTTTATCGCGTTTCAGATGAAAGGGACAAGGAAAGTAGTTTTCCAATAGTAGAAAAAATAGCAATTAAACCAGGGAAAAAAAGCGGCGTTTCTGTCGGCACAAGATTAAAAAACGGCCACCTTATCGGTGTTACCCCGAAAGGAATAATTTTATATGATGAAGATCATCCTAGGTCGGGACAACGACAAAAGCCCGAAATGGTGAACACTGCTTTTTGGGGAGGGCATACAAGTCCGATTGTTGCATTGTTTATTGATAAGAATGAGGCTATCGCCTGCTTGAATGCCAAGAATACGATTGACCCATCTGATTGGGTACGCAAAACAGACGAAACCTTGAAAGCCATTAGCAATAGTAATTCCATATTCGTACTTTCAAGTTTTATCTTCTAGCAATTGTATTTATCGGCGGCAATAACTTGGGTGGTTCATTGATTCTGAACCACCCCTTTTTATTTAATAAAATTTTTTCATATTATAGTTTATACGTACATTTATTTAAAATTTTTTTATCTTTTCTTTATGATTTCTTTATA
>JAGLNE010000124.1 GCA_023139655.1 Candidatus Parcubacteria bacterium | reverse complement strand
TAAAAATGTTTAGTGCGTAAGGTGAATTAATAAAATTATTAATAATTATAACCCTATGAAGAAAATTATATTTTTAGGCTTAATGCTAGTGATTGTGGCAACCGGTTGTACTAAGCTTGGGTCCAAAACTACTGAGAAGGTTTTGACTTTGGAAGAAGCCAAGGTTAAGGCAGTTGAATTTATCAACACAAATCTAATGCAGCCCGGTTCAACCGTGTCCATCAAAGAAGCAAGTGAGGAGGACGGAATGTATAAGCTTGAGATCAACATGTCCAGTGGGCAGGATGTTACCTCCTATATCACCAAGGATGGTAAGAAATTTTTCCCGCAAGTCATGGATATCGCGGAAATTGAAGGCAAAAAGGAGAATACCGATCAGGCAAATAGCCAGACCCAGCCGGTCGCTAACGCGCCAAAAACTGACAATCCAAAAGTAGAATTATTTGTAATGAGCTTTTGTCCTTACGGCGTAATTGCCGAAAATGCCATGTCACCAGTTGCCGGTCTTCTGGGTGATAAAGCAGATATTAACGTTCGGTATATTGCCAGCATAGAGGGAGATGACATTAACCAGGTTAAGTCTCTTCATGGACCGATTGAGGGCATTGAAAACGCGCGCCAACTTTGTGTACTAAGTAAATACGGCCAGGAAACATTCTGGAATTACGTGGATGAAATAAATGAAAAATGTTATCCGATATACCGGAACGGTGATGATGTTTATAAGACTTGCTGGCAGACGGCGGCTAAAAATGCCGGGGTAAATATAAGTAAAATAGATACCTGTGTAGAAGATGAAGGGCCTTCTTTAATTAGAAAAGAAGACGAGATTGCCAAAAGTAACGGTGTTTCCGGGTCTCCTACCCTGATTATTAATGGCGCTAAAGTAAGCGCGGCCAGAAATCCGGATGGATATAAGACAGCAATTTGTAATGCCTATAATAATCCACCAGAAGAATGCAAGATCGCTTTAAGCGCTGAGGGTGGAGCAGCTGAGGGTGGATGTAATTAGTACGCTCACATAGCATAGAACATAGAACACTTAACATAAAAAGGAGCAACAATGAAAGTTGCTTCTTTTGTTTGACAAAGAGGCGTAAAAGATACAAAATATAAAAAACGATAATAAAAAGATACAAGACGCAAGGATACAAGTAACAAACAAATTAGAAGATACAAATTAAAAAGTTTTTAATTTTGAATTTGAGATTTGTTTGTATCTTGTCTCTTGTTCCTTGTTTCTTCTCAGTTTATGGCTTTAATATTTGACATTGAAACTGTGGGGCATGATTTTGAAGCTTTGGGTGAGGTGACAAGGGCCAATTTAACCCGTTGGATCAAGCGGCAGGCCGGAACTGATAAGGGTAAATATCAAGCAGCTTTAACCGACCTTAAGGAGGGGCTGGGGTTTTCACCGCTTACCGGAGAGATCGTGGCCATCGGCGTTTTTGATACTGTAAAAAACAAAGGCGTTGTTTATTTCCAGTCGCCAGCCGCTGAAAGTGAAGAATGGCGAGATGGCAGCTTCACTTTCAAACCCAAGACTGAGAAAGAAATGATCACTGCTTTTTGGCAGGGCGTGAGCAAATATAATACTTTTGTTAGTTTTAACGGCCGTTCTTTTGACGTGCCGTTTATTCTTATCCGCGGCGCTAAGTATAAAATAAAGCCCAGCAAGAATTTAATGGCTAACCGCTATCTTCGCTTCCAGCAGTCGGCTGTAAAACACATTGATCTCTTTGACCAGCTTTCTTTTTACGGCGCGGTTCGCCGCCGCGGCAACCTGCATCTTTACTGCCAGGCGCTTGGTATTCGCTCGCCTAAAGCCTCAGGCATTACCGGCGATGACGTAGGCGGCTTGTTTAAAAATAAAAAATACAAAGAAATAGCTGAATACAATTCCTGGGACTTGGTGGCGACTACTGAGTTGTATGAGAAATGGAGGAAGTATATTAGCACATAGCACGTAACACATAGCACGCCTGTTTACTAGTAATAAAAAAGCGAGTTTAAAAAACTCGTTTTTATTATTTTTTTATGATAATTTTATATTTTTTTTATCTTTTCATAACATAGTTTATGTTAAGCTTAAATAAACACCATATAGATTTTTTAAATAAACAACATGGAAATTGATAATAAAGAAGAAAATAATTTAGCCTTTATTGATGGGCAAAATTTGTATATGGGAACTAATTCAGATGATCCGGTTTGGAAAATTGATTTTGCGAAATTTAGAGTTTATTTAAAAGAGAAGTATAAAATTTTTAAGGCCTATTATTTTTTAGGCTTTGTGATTGAAGAAAATGACAGCTTGTATGATAAAATTCAAGAAGCAGGATTTATTTTAAAATTCCGCAAGCATAGTTCAGTGATGTTAGGCAAGAAAAAAGGAAACGTTGATTCTGATATTATTTTTGCGATTATGAAAAAACTATACAAAAAAGAATCATTTGATAAAATAGTTCTTGTTTCCGGCGATGGCGATTATAAAATGCTGGTTGATTTTTTAATTGAGGAAAATAGGTTTAAAAAAATACTTTTTCCAAATAAGCAGTTTGCCTCTTCTCTTTATAAAAAATTAGCGCCAACGTATTTTGATTATTTGGGCAATAAAGGGGTTAAAAGAAAAATTGAATATTTAAAAAAAGGGTCTCCTTAGGCAGTGAGCCGTTCGGATTCCCTTTAGTCTTGATATTATTAGTATATATTAACAATATTAAAGAGTCAAGAGCAAAAAGGAGCAAAAAAAAACGATAAAATAATAATTATACTAAAATAAAAGTGTACACCTGGGTGTACACTTTTATTTTTTATAAAGTATATAAACACAGGGTCAGCTTGCGTTTTTTGGTTGACAAGTATTATAAAAGATGATAAATTGTAAAACCAAACAATGTCAAAGGCCTTTTACAATTTAATGTCAACAAACCCAAAAAAAGGAGGAAGAAATGAAATCATTAATTAAATTATTAGTATTAATTCTTTGTTTTTTTATTGCCGGTCCTGTTTTCGCAGCATCTTCTACAGATACTTTTGCGAAATTTCCTGAAGGTTATCATGGCGTGAACCTTGGTGATAAATGGATGGATGTTAAACATGTGCTAACTGCGTCTAATACCCTTTTTAAGCGAGGA
>JAGLNE010000123.1 GCA_023139655.1 Candidatus Parcubacteria bacterium | reverse complement strand
ATCGGCGGTTTTGTGATGATGTTATTTTTAATCCCTTTCCACTCTCTTATTTATTCGGCTGCCAAGAGAAATACGACCGATGAATTTTTGGTTTTCCGGGAAGTACCGGTCGCCATCGGGAGGATAATTTTTCTGTCACTGGCCTTGCTCCTGGTAAATAATCTAGCCTTCCTTTTCCCTATTGTTGGCATAGTATACTTGTATTTTTTGTTTTTGTGAGTTAAAGTAATCTTATAAATCATATAAATCCCTGCAAAAAGTTAGCAAAGTTTTATATGATTAATATGATTTATGTCTACATTATATACCCACTCAGACTCAAACAAACGCAAAACAATATTTTTATTGTTTGGTTTTATAATATTTATAATTATCATTGGTTTTGTTTTTAGCCAGGCCATGGGCAGTACAGGGATTCTTTATTTTGCGGTTGGTTTTAGTATTATTTCTGCCTTTATTAGCTATTGGTATTCGGATAAGATAGTGTTGGCCATGAGTGATGCCAAAAGAGTTAATTTTGACGATAACCGCAAATTATATCGAATAGTTGAAAATCTATGTATTACAGCTGGTTTGCCAACCCCGAAAATATATATTATTAATGATACTGCCCCGAACGCCTTTGCCACCGGGCGTGACCCGGAGCATGCGGTCGTGGCTGTAACCAAAGGTTTATTACAAAAATTAGATAGAAGTGAATTGGAAGGAGTAATTGCTCATGAATTATCACACATTGGCAATCGCGATATTTTGATCGCTACGATTGTTACGGTTTTAGTCGGTGTGGTTGTTCTCTTGGCTGATTGGTTTCGGCGTTGGACCTTCTGGGGTGGGGGACGGAGGCGCAGCAGTAAAAATAGTGGTAACCTGCAGCTAATCATTTTTATAGTCGCGATTATTTTATCCATTCTTGCTCCGCTGTTTGCCTACTTAATGCAGTTTGCTATTTCCAGGAAACGGGAATTTTTGGCAGATGCGGATGGCGCCTTATTAACGCGCTATCCGGACGGCCTTGCCCGGGCTCTGGAAAAAATCTCAGCAGATTCGGAGAAGTTGGAAGTGGCCAACCGCGCTACCGCCCATCTCTATATTTCATCCCCTTTTAAAACCGACCGCCCGGGCGCTAAAATAGGATTTTTTAAGAAGGCTTTTCTGACACACCCGCCAGTTAACGAAAGAATCGCGGCCTTGCGCGGTTTAAAAATTTAATCATATAAATCATATCAATCCCCGCTAATTATATAGGGATTAATAAGATGAAAAATATGGAAAAATTAAAAGAGGCTAAGTCAAATAATGAAGAATTAGTTAATAATAATTGGGAATTAGTAACCGATTTTACTAAAATAAAAAGAGGAGGAGTTGACATTGATGAAGTTTTGTCTTGTATTAATCTAATCACTATTTACTAATTACTAAATCTTATGTCACAAATATTTTGTTTCGGAGATAGCATAGTGCATGGGAATAATGATACTCAAGGCGGTTGGGCCAGCCGTTTGCATCGATATTTATGGAGTGAGAATATCGAGGGGTATTATTTTTATAATCTTGGAATTCCGATAGATGAAACTTCCAGAGAAGTAGCAGGCAGGCTAGATAATGAACTTAAGGTGAGGCAAGGCTCTGACAAGCCTAATTTAGTTCTTTTTTCAATCGGCACGAATGACTCTGAATATTTAAATGACAAGAAAAAATTTAAAGTCTCTAAGAAAGAGTTTGAAAGAAATATTAATAAGTGTATAAAGATCGCCCGTAAATATTCAGAGAGAATTGTTTTTATGGATTTGGTGCCGGTGGTGGACGCCAAAGTGGATCCGATTCCGTGGTGCCCTGAGCGCAGCTACCGCAATAAATATATCTGGGAATACAGAGAGATACTTAAAAATATTTGTGCAGATGAGAAAGTTTATTTTATAGATGCCTATGACAAATTGCTCGCCTCTTCCGACTATATGCATTCGCTTGGTGACGGCATCCACCCCAACGACATTGGTCATGAGATATTATTTAAGATAATTAAGGATTATTTAGAGAATAATAAATTAATTTAAATAGTTATATGCCGAGAATTTGTGTATTTGGCGATAGTATTGCTTGGGGCTCTAATGACATCGAGGGAGGTGGTTGGGTTGATAGGCTTAAGCGCTATTACCGCGGGACTGGAATATTTAGACAAGTTTTTAATTTGGGAATCTCCGGACGAAACTCAAAAGATTTTATCGCTCGCTTTGAGACAGAACTAAAAAATAGAATGTCTCCCAGTAGTGAAATGATAGCCGCGATTGTGGCCTCTAGCGTAAACGATGCCAGTTATTTTAAATCAGTTGGGGAACATCAGGTGCCGCTTGAAGAGCTTAAACAAATTTTGCCTCAGTTTAAAGAAACGGCCGATAAATTAAAAGTGCCGCTGGTGATTATTGGGATAACAAATGTTGGTAATAAAGCCGATAAGCCACCGCTTGATTTTAATCCGGATTATTTTATTGATATTGAAGATGTAAAAAAATATAACGAAACAATTAAAAAGTTTTGTGTAAATAATAAAATTTTATTTATTGATTTATTTGGATTAATGATGCCTGGCGACCTGGATGATTATGTTCATCCAAATACGAAGGGGCATGAAAAAATATTTGAGAAAGTGAAAAAGGAATTAATTAAAGCCGGGATTATTGAGTAAGTTTTAGGTTTAGAGCTAGCTCTAAACCTAAAAAATATAAAATAATTAATTACAGAGTTAACTCTGTAATTAAGAAATATGATAATCAAAGCAAGCGAAGTTAACAAAAAAGAGGTCGGACCGATGATAATTCGTGAATATCCGATTAATAATAAGTTTAGTGGTGTTTTTGTGGACATAAACGGCGACCATGGTAAGATAAAATGTCTTAATGAAGATAGAATTTATTTTATAATCTCTGGTAAAGGTAAGTTTGTAGTTGGCGGGAAAGAGGATGTGGTGGAAGCGAATGATCTTATTTTTATTCCCAAGAATACAACTTATAATTTAGTTGGTAAAATGAAGTATTTTTTGGTCTGTTCACCTAAATTCAACCCAGCTGACGATGTGTTTCTATAATAAATTAACATTATATAAAATATGAAATTTGAAGTAGTAGACAAAAAAATAAATCAAATCAAGGCGGATGTGGAGGTAGTTTTAGTGCCTAGTAAAAAGCTAAAGCATAAGTGGGCGCGTGACTTAGCGGCCTTAAAACAATTGGATTTTAAGGGCGAAGACGGGGAAATAGCTTATTTGGCTAACCGTAAGCGTATTTATGTAGGGATTGGATCTTTGGAAACAGATGACCAGCGGATCGGGGTGGCCACGGCAATTAGAAATTTAAAAAGCAAAAAAGTTAAAAGCTTAAAGATTGGATTGTATGGTGAAGATTCGCTCTCGTCAGCTAAGGCCTTGGTAGAGGGCTTTATCTTGGGGGCATATGAATTTGATCAGTATAAAACCAAAAAGGCTAAAAATAATATTAACAGGATTATGATTTCCAGTGAAACCTACAGTTTGGTTGATGCTCAGATAGAAAGCGTAAAAACAGCGTTTAATGAGGGCGTAATTATGGCTGAAGCCACTAATTATGTACGAGACTTGGTAAATCAACCCCCTTCAGACCTTACCCCCCCTGCTTTTGCTGCAGAAGCAAAAAAGTTGGCTAAAGAGAATAAGCTGGCAATCAAGGTTTATGGCAAGCAATTTTTGGAAAAACAAGGAATGGGCGCATTTCTTGGTGTTAATCGGGCTAGCGCTTTCCCGCCACAGCTTATTCATATTATATATAAACCGGAAAGGGCAAAAGCTAAAATCGCTCTGGTTGGCAAAGGTATTACTTTTGATACCGGCGGCCTTTCACTTAAGCCGACCAAGGGTATGACAGGGATGAAAATGGACATGGGCGGAGCCGGGGCGATTTTTGGGGTAATAAAATCAGCGTCTCAGTTGAAACTGCCACTTGAGATACATGCGATTATTGGGGCAACCGATAACGTGATCAGTAAGGAAGCCTACAAGGTTGATGATGTTCTCAGGGCCCGGAACAAAAAAACAATTGAAGTAAAGAATACCGACGCTGAGGGTCGTTTGGTGCTAGCTGACTGCCTAAGCTTTGCCCAGAGTTTTGAGCCGGACTATATAATTGATATGGCGACACTAACTGGCTCTTGCGTTGTTGGGCTAGGTTACTATACGATAGGCGCGATGGGACATAATCAATCATTGGTGCATGATATTATACACGCCGCGAAAGCCAGTGGTGAACAAACCGCTATCTTGCCTTTTAGTAAACATATGTTCAAGACATTAAAGAGCGAAGTCGCTGATATTAGTAATACTTCAAGTGACAGCCAATATGGCGGCGCTATTACCGCCGGGCTTTTCTTGGGGGAGTTTAT
>JAGLNE010000122.1 GCA_023139655.1 Candidatus Parcubacteria bacterium | reverse complement strand
AAAAGATTAATAATTTCAATAATTTAATATTGTTTTATTTTGCTCCACGTACCTTTACAGATTAGAACTTGTTTTTTGGAATAAAAAGAGAAAAGCCGTACAGTTTTGTAAACCATACGGCCTTTTATTTCTTGAATGAAGATAACGTTTGTAAATTGTTTAAAAAAATATCAAATGAAAACCCAAGGGCAGTAAGAAACCCAGGTTCCGGCAGGATTCGCGTAATACCCACTCAAACAGAGAATATCATCCTCATTGGCGACCTTAAAAAGACTCGGGACACCGTCATATCTTTTAATTGGTCCCATCGCCATAATTAACATTTCATTTCTAGGTTGCTTTAAATGTTGAAGCCTTAATTGAGGGCCCACTTCAGCTGGAATTATTTCCCCTCTCATATTCAAAGTGATACCCGCATAAACTTCAGCTAAAGTTCCTTCCCTTCCAAGTATTTCGTTTGTGGTTGCTATACGAAGGTCTAGTCTTGCAAAAGTTGAGGAAACACTCTTAGTAAAATCTCTTCCTCCCATAATCTCTTTTGCCCAATCATTAACTATTCCACCAGCTTCCGTTATGGCCTGACAAAATTCATCGGCAGTTTGAATTCCTGTACCAATTTCAATTCTTGTCTGTTTTATATGTTCTTCGCCCATACCCCCCCCTTTTTTTTGTTTTCGTTTAAAATGCTGTTTTGTTTGTGATTTATTATATTACATATTATTTTAAATTTTGTCAAACTATTAGCTAGGTTCTAAAAATTGGACTTGTCCGGTGCGGGGTATCAAAAACACCGCCAAGATTGGCGGTGAATTTAGCTCGGGGACATGGACTCGAACCATGGTTGCCAGGACCAGAACCTGGAGTCCTACCACTAGACGATCCCCGAATATCCTGAATTTTATTTTTATAAATCAATCAATGCTTTTTTGGCGGCCTCTTCGCCGGATAGGATAAATTCTTTGATCTGCGAAAATTTAAAACTATCAATCGTGCTACTCATTTTCGGCTTAATAATTACAACATTCTTTTTCTTGGCATGCAATTTATCCTTAACCATCTGGGTCCTGATAATTTCATAAGAAAGCAAAATAGTTGATAAAATATTTGGCTTTAGTATTTTTATTTTACGCTTCATAATAAGGTCAACCGCGATAATCAAATCTGGATCATACTTCCTTGCGTAATCAATCGGCGTAGGACTGATCACTCCCCCGTCAATCAGCCATCTCTCGTTCATTTTAACCGGAGGAAATATACCAGGGACGGCAATACTGGCCTGAACCGCGTCAGCGACTTTCCCATTTTTTAAAATTACAGCTTTTCCAGTCTCCAAATCGGTTGTTATTATACGTAAAGGAATTTGGCAGTCAGAAAAATAAGCCTTGCTATAAAAACTATTTAAATATTTATTTATTTTTTTACCCCTAAGCAACGAAGTTGTAGGGATGGTAAAATCAAAAAATTTTGTTAGTGTCCAGCGCTTTTTATAACGAAGCGCTTCAGTCTCTAATTCATTGGCGCTTAAACCAAGTGCGAAACCGGCGCCGATGACAGCGCCAATACTGGAGCCGATCACTATACTGGGTTTAATGCCTTTTTCTTTTAAAACACGCAATACGCCGATATGGGCCAATCCCCTGGCTCCACCACCCCCCAAAACAAGCACGATCTTTTTATTACGCTCCATCTTGATTTTTTATTTAACCACTTTCCCGCCAAATGTTTTAAGAAGATTATTGATCGCGTCGTTGGATTTTTCTCCGGATTTAACTTCCTTTGATATTGGATCAGCAGATGTCTGTGTTGAGACTGGCGCTTGGCTCGCGCCATTACCGTTGCCATTAGCTTTAATATTTTCATCAACAATCGCATCAATTAACAAATTCTGGCCATAAACGTCTTTTAATACTTCTTGTATTAAAATCTTAATTTTATGTTCGCTGATCCTTTCTTTGTGAAACTTATATTTAAAAGCCAGACAAACGCGATTGCCATTGACATCACGCGGCTCGCAAACCCGCAAAATAAAAGAAAGCGAATGATTATGCTGTTTTACTTTTGCCAGTACCTCATGCCATTTACTGACTATTGTTTTTTGGTCTATATTAATATCAACGCTTGCATTACTGTTTGTGTTGCTATTTGCGTTATTTACATTATCATTTTTAGGTATGAGCGAATTTGGCTTTACATTTGGCGGTATTGGATTATTTACGCGCGGCAAAGGCGGGGATGGAGCAGATGCAGGGCTAGACACTGCTGGTGTTGTGCCAATACAAACCTTGGCAATAGCGATTTCTATTGGCAATTGAGAAATAAAACTGGTGTTTATTTTGTTTCTCGCCTCCAGTAAAGCTTCAATAAAATTAAGCACTTGCTTAAGCTCAAGCATGGCAACTATTTTATTTACTTCCATTTCCAAACTCTCCCCCATTTCCAGCCCCAGCTTATCGGTTAAGCTGGGATTAATTTTTATGATCATTACTTTTCTTATCAGCTCAATACTGTCGTCAATAAAGCGTTTTAAATCCACTCCTTCATCAATAACTTTATTTACCAGCTCTATGGCCGCGCCGGCATCCTTTTTCTGAAGCAGTTTTAATAAATTAACCGCCTCTTTGATATCGCTCCGGGGAATCACCAAGTCAGCTTCTTCCAGGCTTATTTCTTTGCCTCCGATCGCGATGATCTGGCCCAATAGGCTTTCCGCGTCGCGCATATGCCCCTCACTATGGCGGGCAATAGACTCCAGAATCTCTTTACTAACCTTGATATTTTCTTTTCTTATTATGTAGCTTAATTTTTTAACCTGGTCAGAAACAGAGATGCGTTTAAAATCAAAACGTTCACAGCGGGAAATAATAGTAGCCGGGATTTTGTGCACCTCGGTAGTGCAAAGTATAAAAATAACATTCTCAGGTGGCTCTTCTAGAATTTTAAGTAGCGCGTTAAAAGCCGAGATAGAAAGCATATGAACCTCGTCAATGATAAATACTTTATACTTAGCCCGGCTCGGCGCCACCCGGGCAGCGGCAATAATGTTTTCCCGGACATTGTCAACACCGGTATGCGAGGCCGCGTCTATCTCTATTATGTCCAAACTACGGTTGGCTAATATCTCTACGCAGCGCTCACACTTACAACAAGGTTCGTATTTATTTTTTTCTCTTTTTTCACAATTAATTGACTTGGCTAAAACCCGGGCAATAGTGGTCTTGCCTACTCCCCGAGGTCCGCTAAAAAGATAAGCATGGGCGGTTTTGCCACTGGCTATCTCCTGGGTTAAGGTAATTTTAATGTGGTTTTGATTCACCACCTCTTCCCAATTGTTTGGCCTATATTTTCTATATAATGTCGCCATGATTACAAATTACGAATTAACTACGAATTTACGAATACTACTTAAACAGCTTACCAAAAATTTAATTATTTATCAATTATTCGTAACAAATTTAAAAGCCTGCCAATCCAGCAGGCCTTATATACAGCCATTACTTAATCTCTAATTAGCTTGTTTTACAATATTCTCAACCGCTGCCCATTTGCTTTCACCGGTTTTGGGAAGAAGAATCACAACCTCGTCCTTATCTTGCCCCTTAAAGTAAGTAACACTGGCCGTAAGTACGCGCCATTTCTTATCATCGGAAATAACCATAAAATTTCCACCACTACCTTGCTCCAGCACCCCGACTATTCGCTTCCTCTCGATCGGACCAATCTGCTTATAAACAAATGTTCCAGTACCGGTAATCGTCAGCTTAAGGATGTCGCCTTCTACCAGTTTAGACTTGGAGGCATAGTTTGCCGGTACGCTATATTGTTTGCCGTCCGGGCCAATCATGTTTTCACCGTCAAAAACACCTTCAATTATCCGGCCATCATCAACTCCGTCGCCATCAGAGCCCATGCCGCTTGCATTGCCAGGATCAATAATTTGCCCGATACTTATACGCTCCTCATCTTTCGGAGAAATCGTTGCTGAGAATAGATCCAGTATTTTTTCATTGCTCTCTTTTATATTCAAAAGCAAAGAACGGACCAACGCTAATTTGGAGCTACTAATGGTAATTCCTTCATCATTATCTTTATTTTTCTTGTTTTTTTTGTCTTCCCCCAAGCTTGACTCTATTTCCAGGTCGTCAACCTCTTGGCTGACCTTTTTTTCTGTTTTCGACATACCTTTTATTTTTAGCTAATTTTAGTATTTGATTCTTTTATGTTTATCCCCATTTGATAATTTTATAATATACTATTTTTATTTATTTGTCTATATTAGCTTAATTTACAATTTACGAATTTTCAATTTTCAAACAATGAATTAATTTTCAATTTTAAAATTTTAAAATTAAATCATAAAATCTCATCATCATTGAAATATTAAAAAATTGTAAATTGTTTGAAAATTGAAAATTGAAAATTATTTTACGTTACGCGTTTTGCGTTCCACGCTTTTTGATTTCCGCCTCAACTACATTCCTATCCTGGCCATATTTTAAGCGGGATAAAGTTCTAATCTTTTGGCTTATCCCTGGCGTCTCCTTTCCAGGCAAAGGCCAGATAGTGGTCATGGAGAATGGTCTTGAGGCCGTGTTGTCAATTAAGAGCTTGGTGTAGGCGGTGAATTTTTCAATATTAATCAAATCAAACTGGTTAAAAACCGGGCTATATTCTTTCTCAAGTGCCTGCGCGTCTTCACTCCCGATCTTAAATGTGATCATTGTGCCCACATTGCCAAATACCGCATCCTTAACGGAAGTATCCTGGTTTTTAACCAGCTGGCCAATGTATTGATGGGCAATGATTAAATTTAAATTATACTTTCTGGCTTCGGAAAGAATCGTGCTTATTGAATCAGTAGTAAAATTCTGGAATTCGTCAATATATAGATAAAAATCTTTGCGCTTGTCCTGCTCTAAATCGGTCCTGGATAAAGCAGCCATTAAAATTTTGCCGACCAGGATCATGCCCAAAAGAAAGGCATTCATTTCGCCGATAAGACCTTTTTGTAGATCTACCAAAAGTATTTTCTGCGTATCCATTACATCACGGAAATTAAACGAGCTATGCTGCTGGGCAATTATCGGGCGCATTGTATCATTGGAAATAAATTGGGTTAATTTACTGGTTACGTACGGCACTACGTTAGCCAGAGCCGCGTCACCGCCGGCTTTTTCAGCCTCTTTTTTCCAGAAATCAACCACAGTGTGGTCATGGCACTTGTCCAGCTTCATTTTACGAAAGGCCGGGTCTGAGAGCACTTTTGGTATTTCCATCAGGGTTGAGCCGGAGCTCGGGTCATCCATAATAAGGAGCATGGCATTGCGCATATACTGCTCAAAGATCGGACCGCCGGTTGATTTAAGGTCATAAAGCTTATCAAATATTTTAATTAACTCATTAATTACAAAGGTTTTTTGCTCCGGATAGCGCGGGTCATATTCCATCAAATTTAGAGCTAGAGGCCGCTCAATGTCTGCCGGAGAAAACAAGATAACATCCTCAGCCCGTTCGGGCGGGACACGGGAAATAATATCCGCAATCAAATCGCCGTGCGGATCAACTACGCAGACGCCTTCTCCGTTGTAAATATCCTGGATAGCCATACTGGCCTGAAGAACCGATTTACCCACACCGGATTTTCCAATTATGTATGTATGCCTACGGCGGTCGTTGCGTTTAATTTTAATCAACTGCTCCTGGCCGCGGAAAATATTGTGTCCCAAAGTTATCCCGGTCGTCGGGATATTATTAGGGACTGAGGCTTTTTTAGCGCTTAACCAAAGGATGTTTGGCGTTTCAACGTTCCTTAATGGTAGGTGGTATAAGCTGGCCATTTCTTCACTGTTTATAAGAAAAGCGATTTTCCTCTCAAAACGACGGTAGATAAAATCATTAATTAACTTTTTCTGATTACCAATGCGGATTTTATTAATAAAGCTATTGCCGTATTCATACAAATTGTACTGGCTGTAGGCTGAACCAAGATTTTCTAAATAAATTTTTGCGTTACCCGCGTTGTCTGCACTGACAATTACGCGCAAATTAACATTCAATCCGGCCTTGGAGGTTTTCTCCTCTATACCTTTTAGCATCTCCTCTTCCATTTGCGTCAAACGCGGCATAGCACTTTGCTGTTTTAGTTTTTCCGCCTCAGTCATTGGCTTGGTTGTTTGCCATAAGTCAGCTACCACGGCCATTACCGGATTCCGGCTGCTTAGACGAATTGCCTCAGTAACGGTTTTTCCTTCCATCATTCGCTTGCCTATGCCCTTGCCGCGCCGATGCCAGCCTGGTCGCGCGCTTCTAACTATATATTGAATAGCTAGTGATTCATTCTCGCCCAATTTACTCATCACGTTAATAATTGAATTGAGTGGATCAGACTCCTGCTTGTTGTAAGTCTTTATTGGGAAAATTAGCGGACGGCTAGTACGCAAATAACCGGCTTTAGTAATGCTACTAGGCGAGAAAATATTATAATCACTAACTTCTTCAATCACTGCTTCCGGGTAGCGGGAATGGATTTGCTGTTCAATATAGCGGGCTTGTTCACGCGGCGCCACTGCGTACCAGGCGATCTGTTTTTTGCTGGCCACTATTTCAAATGAATAATGATCACTCCGGCCTAGTAGCCAAGGCTTAAAACCACGCTGAGCTTTAAGTCCCCCAATGGCGGCCATTATCATTTCCGCCTTATTTATCTCTTCTTTTATCATAAGCGCGGTAAATTCTTTTTGTTCATCCCCGGGCTGTTCTTTGGGCAAACAAATCAATAAAACAGTATGCTCAAAAT
>JAGLNE010000121.1 GCA_023139655.1 Candidatus Parcubacteria bacterium | reverse complement strand
TCAAGCTTGCCGGAGAGTTCGCCGGCCTCGATCATGGCGATAAATAATTCGCCGAATACTTTTTTGTACGGCCGCAGGCTTTCGGCAAAAGCGGTTCCTTTTTCCACCTGGCTGCCTACGTCTGTAAGTACTTTTAGAAAATATTTATTTTCCGTTTGCTTGCTGATAGTACTAATGGCGATTGAAAGGGAAATGCCGGATTTAAGCATTAAGCCCAGGTGCTGAACAAAGAATAATTTTTCTTTTAAAGAAACGCGGGAAAGCGACATTACCATATCATTTATTTTTTGGTAAAGGCTGATTTTTTGTTTATCGTTTTCCTCGATATCGCTTGATGACTCAGGGTTTAGATGGACAGGCATAGATTTATATTATGATGCTAATCCGCAGTTATTTCGCTTCGCGAAAGCCCCGCTACGAATGGGGCACATACGAATATATGAATTCACGAATTTCAAAAATTTTTATACTTGTACTGTTGAATTTCTGTATATTTAATATTGCCCAGGCGAATTTGCTCGCTGACAGCGATTTGGACGGGGTACCGGACGTGGATGAATTAAATGTATATTTTACTGATGTGAATAACCAGGATACTGACGATGATGGCTATTCGGACTGGCTAGAGCTGATAAGCGGCTACTCACCGCATAATAAGGCGCCAGTGAAACTAGAAGATAACGACCAGGACGGTGATGGATTAAACGACCGGATGGAGCTGAATTTTCATACTAATTTGTTAGATACTGACACTGACAATGATGGTTATAGTGATTATGAAGAGATAATGAACGGCTATGACCCAGGCCAGACTGGTAAAGTATTATTAGAAAAACGAATTGAGATAAATTTGGGGGCACAAGAATTAAGTTATTTTCTCGATGGTGTAAAAATGGACACCTTCGCAATATCTTCCGGAAAATCAGGGATGCGCACGCCAAGCGGGCATTACGTAATTGATTCAAAGCATGAGCGTGCCTGGAGCAGCTACGGGCTTTGGATGCCTTGGTGGATGAGTTTACGTAATGGATATTTTGGCATTCATGAGCTTCCGGAATGGCCCAGTGGAGCTAAGGAAGGGGAGGACCACTTGGGTACGCCGGTTTCGCACGGCTGCGTGCGACTTGGCGTGGGTTCAGCCGAATTTCTTTATAATTGGACACCTATAGGCACACCGGTATTTATATATTAATAATAACTGTCATTCTGAACGAAGCGAAGCGGAGTGAAGAATCCCGTGGATACAGCCACGAGATCCTTCGTCGCTAGCGCTCCTCAGGATGACATTCGTCATATGCAGTACTCGGAAAAAGTTATTAAGCATTTCAAAAATCCTCATAACCAGGGGGTAATCAAAGATGCGAACGCCATAGGCCAGGTTGGCAATCCTGTTTGCGGCGATGTAATGAAAATGTATCTTAAAATATCCCCCTCTCCTAACGAAGGAGAGGGTCGGGGTGAGGTCATCAAAGCAATTAAATTTGAGACATTGGGTTGCGCGGCCGCGATCGCGGTGTCTTCCATAGTGACTGATATGGCCAAGGGCATGACCTTGGATAAGGCAATGGAATTAACCAAGGATGATGTGGTAAAAGAATTAAGCGGTCTGCCTGAAGCGAAGATACATTGTTCTATGCTGGGGGTGGATGCACTGCATATGGCCATAGAAAACTATAAAAAAAATCGTAAGTAATTATCAATTTTCAATGTTCAATTATCAATCAATATCTAATTAACTAATTAGTTAATTAGATATTGAAAATTCATTGATAATTGGGTTACTGATAATTTAAATATTAAATAAATTATAAAACTATATGACAAATAAAATTAAGGAAGCTCTAGATAAAGTCCGTCCAGCCATGCAGGCTGATGGCGGGGATGTTGAGTTTGTCAATTTTGATGAAAAATCAGGCAAGCTTGAGGTTCGGCTTAAGGGAATGTGCGTTGGCTGCCCGATGGCGAAAGTTACCCTGAATGAGGGAATAAAAAAACAAGTACAAAAAGTTGTGCCAGAAATTAAGGAGGTAGTTAGTGTTTAATCCACCCGGCTTTAGCCGAGGGTTAGAGCTGCTTTAGCAGCTTATACAAGCTAAAGCTTGGCGAACCCTGGCCTAAAGGCCGGTGGAATATATATATATGAAAAAAATATATTTAGATCACAGCGCCACCACGCCGGTGGATAAAAACGTTTTAAAGGCGATGGAGCCTTATTTTAGCGATGTTTTTGGCAACGCCTCTTCTATACACGGCTTTGGCCAAGACGCGCTTAAGGGAATAGATAAAGCCAGGGAGCAGATCGCTAAATTTATTAATTCTGAACCGGGTGAGATAATTTTTACTTCCGGGGCGACTGAATCGGACAATTTGGCAGTCAAAGGCGTAGTTTCCGCGCTTGTAAACCAAGGTTTAGAAAATAGTGATATGCATGTTATTACCTCGCTGGTTGAGCATGACGCGGTCCTGGAGCCTTTTATGGAGCATGAAAAGAATGGATTAGCAGTTAGCCATGTACCGGTACTTAGTAACGGAGTAATTGATATAGAAAAATTTAAAACTCAAATAACCGACAAAACTGTTCTGGTTTCCATAATGTGGGTAAATAGTGAGATCGGCTCGATCATGCCGATCCGCGAGATTGGGAAAATAATTAAAAATATCCGCGAAAAGCGGGAGCGGGAATGGAAAAAGTTAGGCAAAAGCGAACGCGCAGATAAGCCGCTGCCGATTTACTTCCATACCGACGCGACTCAGGCCTTTAACTTTGTACAATGTGATGCTCAGGATAATTATATTGATTTGATGAGCTTTTCCGGACATAAAATTTACGGACCCAAAGGTGTGGGCGCTTTGTATCGGCGCAAGGGCGTACCGCTTGAGGCTATTTTGCGCGGCGGACATCAGGAAAAGAATTTTCGCAGTGGAACATACAATTCAACCGGTATTGTCGGCTTGGGCGCGGCCATAGCCCAGCTGGATAAAAAGAATCAAGACAAGAATAATAAATATGTAGCCGGCTTACGTGATAAATTAGTGGACGGAATAAAGAAAAATATTCCCAATACTATTCTTAATACCGACCGGGATAACTCTACCGCGTCTCACGCCCACTTTTCATTCATTGGTGCGGAGGGAGAAGCTATGTTAATGCGTCTGGACATGGAGGGGATTGCGGTATCAACCGGCTCGGCCTGTGCCAGTGGCTCGCTCAAGGCCTCGCATGTGCTTATTGCCATGGGTATTAAAAAAGAAGTGTCTAATTATTCTATTCGTTTTACCCTAGGTAAACATAACACCGAAGAGGAGATTGACGCAGTGATTAAGAAATTAGTGCTGATTGTGAAAAATTTAAGAGACATGAATCCAGTCTACAAGAAGACTGATGGTATATAAAATATTTATGTATACATTTTAATGTATATTTTAATGTATACATAGTTTGTTTAAAATAAAAAAGGCCCGGATCTCTCACAATGAGTCCGGGCTTTATTCTGTTTTGATTAATAATTCTCACCAATAGTTCTACGCTGCCGTGTTCATAGCCTTCTCTCTTAAGAATTTTCTCATTTCATTAATCAGTAGATTAATTTCTTTCACAAATGAGTTTGCTAAGCGGGCCTTTCGAGTGGTTTCAATTACCGAAATAAATTTATCCCTTTTTTGTTCAAGTGTTTCAATTATTTCTGAACTTATTTTGGGGTATACTCGCTCTAAACGAGAATCAAAAATTGGATATAAATCTCTTAATAGTTTTATTGCACCAGTTAATTGAGCGCTTTGCTCCCAGGCCTTGTCCATATTCCTTTTATTAATCTGGTCGATAATACTATTTAGAAACAAACTTATCCTGTGGTAAACCATGTCAATTATTTGTGGATCTTCCATTGTTTCCTCCTTTTTTAAAATGGCTATGTTTTTTGTTATGATTTATTTATTTTAAGTATCTAAACACATAAATCTCACCTTTGTCAATAATTTCATAGGAATCAGCTTCAAGTTTAGCTTCGGCCAGGATTTTATCACTAGCCCACCAGTATTTATTTAGAACAAAATAAGCTTCATTAACACCGGTTAATTCCATTGCCTTAAGCATGGTTTCGCGGCTTGGTTTTTCATAAACCATATTAAGATAGTATTGATAAAGAAGACCACCGGTGGGGATGGGGTAATAAAAAATCGCTGGCTCGGAACTAAGTTCCGAAACTTCGGAACTTAGTTCCGAAATAGAGTAATACTTCTTAAAGCCAAATTCGTGGAGGGCGGCGGCTGAGACTTGCTGGTTAGCCAGTACAATATAATCCTCGTTCTCTTTATTGGCTTCTATCCAGTTAACCGCGTTAATATCGCTTTGGCTTACCGTGTAGCTGTGGGAGTTGTGATAATTATCAAAGCGGGGGTAAGAGAGATAAGTGGAAATTAAAATTAAAAAACAAATAAATAATCCAAAACTGATTTGCATAAAACGGTTTTGTTCTCGTAACTTGTTTATAAAGGCGGCCAGACTAAGCGCAATAAATGGCAAAAGAAAGAGAAAGGATAAAATTAAAATTCTGTTTGCGAAATTAGATTGCTCATAGAATATTAAATAAGAAAAATTCAATTTACTGGTAATAAGATAAGATGTGAATAGAGATAAAGAGGCCAGCAGATAAATAGAAAACATAGCGCAGGTCTGGCGATGTCGCCAGGCAATGATAATTCCGGCAATCGCCAAGGCGAGCAGTATAAAACGCAGGTTAAGGGCGTAGAAATAAACTGTGTTTAAAATAATGTTTTCCGTATTCGGGTTGCTAATTGATAAAAGCGGGGCATTTGCGCTTGTGGCAATCTCGGCATTAGTGCCGTTGGCTTTGTTCACAAGGCTAAACGCGAGCGGTAGTGCAATTATTAGTAATGAATACAGGATAATGAAAATATATTTTTTATTTTTTATATTAGAATGATAAAGCGTTAAAACCAGAGCAAAAAGAACAGCCGGGATTCCGGCGATTGCATGCGTTGCGAGTGCGGCCAGGGCCAGAGCATAGACAAGGATCAAGTCTGGCCAGCTGTTACTCTTGAGAGAGAGAATAATAATTAATATTAAAAATAAAAAGGCCAAGTTTTGGGGCGTAGTGAAGATTAGAATGCCAAAAGGAATTATTAATAAGGCCAGGGCGGAAAGCAGAATAGTCTGTTTGCTACGCAGCCATTTGCGCAGCGCCAGGTATAGCGTAGCGGGAATGAATATAGCAGCGAGTAAAGGAACCAGATAGAAATGCAATAGTGAGAGCGAAACAAAGGGAATTTTATTAATAATAGTAAGAAGGGAATATTCACCCAGATAATAAAGCGGCTTGGGCGACACTGCTCCGTTCTCGGCAATTAATTCCAGAGTAGCCTGATGTACAAACGGGTCAAAGCCAAAGCCAAGCGGGAAAACAATAATGGCAATTGAAAAAATTAAAAAATAAAAAAGAAAAATACTAAAAAGAGCCGGTTTTGAACGCCAAACAATTTGTAAGATCAATAGGACTAACAAAAAAGCAAGATAGAGAAAAAAATACCAAGGGATTGTTTGCCAGGGAGAGATGAGCGCACTGGTTGCCTGGCTTTTAAAAAGTATGAAGAAGCATAAAAACAAAGTAACATAAAAACATAAAAACAATACAGTAAAGCCTTTTTTTCTTTTGTTTTTACTATGTTTTTGCTGCGATGAATTGTCTAGCGGAAATTTTTGGAGTATAATGTAATATAAGACGAAAACAAGAATCAGGGTGATAAAAATTCCTATCCAATTCAAAGCATAGATTCTGTATACTCCTGCGCCAACAAATGTTATCAGACTGATGAGGAGGAGAGAGTGGTGATGGATTTTTTCTAAAATACTATTCATAATTCTATTTTAACACAAAACATGCCAAATAGTGAGTTCCAAAAAGCTGATAGTATTTATTTTTTTGATAAGGTGCTGGCCGCCACTGTCCTTAAATTAATTCCGCGTTGCGTTACACCGAACCATATTACGGTTCTTCGGCTTGTGCTTACGCCACTTGTAGTGCTTTTAATGTTCTATCAGCAATATTATATTGGGCTTTGGGCTTTTCTTATTACTGCTTTTACCGATGCGATAGACGGAGCCATGGCCAGGACCAGGGACCAGATCACCGATTGGGGCAAGATCTATGACCCGGTGGCGGACAAAATTTTGATTGCTTCAACAGTTTTTATAATTGTACTTCGCTATATTGATCTTTGGACGGCTTTGATAATTATTATCCTGGAATTTTTTATTGTTGCTTTGGCTTGGTATCGGCTCAAGACCGGCGCAAAAGTACAGGCCAATGTCTGGGGCAAGATCAAGATGATCCTGCAATGCGCCGGCGTTACCATTCTTCTCCTGGCCATCGTCTTTGACCTCGCCGCGCTTATCCCGCTAGCTTCCGGTACTCTTTATCTGGCGATTGCTTTCGCAATTGTCTCCCTGCTTAGTTACGGGATATAGCCCCCCTCATTGACTTTTAACAAGAAATTTGCTAATTTAGTATATTATTTTGAATAATAATAGCGCAAACGCCCATTTTAAAACAAAGGAGGAGAAAAATGCCATTACAAACTTTAGTTGTTGACGATGAGGAACAGATAAGAAATATTATTAAAGGTGCGTTAAAAAAGAGGTTTAAAGAGGATATTGAAATAATTACTTTGAGCAACGGAGATGACGCTGTTAAGGATATGACAGATAAGGAATTACCATACGATTTGGTCATTACTGACATAAACATGCCTAAGGATATGTTTGATGGATTTGATGTAATTTTTCAAGCCAAAGAGCTTGCGAAAAAACTTGAGAAAGATGTGATAGTTTTTGCGATGAGCGGTCTTTCTGAAAACTATGACAAGGCGTTTGAACTTGGGGCTGATATTTATTTGGAGAAACCTTTTCTACCTAGTGAATTAATCAGTCTTATTAAAGCATTTTTTCGGGATAAAAAGTATTTGCCTCCTGACCTTACGTAAGATTTAGTGTTTCTTTATAAACCTGCTTTCAGAAAAAAAATGAAAGCAGGTTTTTTGTTTTTCTTGCCAAAATAAGGCAAATATACTAAGATAGTTGAAAGAAAGCTAAGAAAATGAAAAATAAAAGATTAAGGAAAATATTTAAAAAATATTGGCACTGGGGGGTGATACTCCCAGTTGTTGTTTTATTTTTTATTGCAACCAGCAGTTTTAATTATTACACTCAAGATTACGCGGATAATTCGGGAAAAGCCGGAGGAACAGAAACCGATTTTGTTAAATGGGCCAGCCCGGACGAGACTGCCAATTATGTCTTTGCCAAGCTCTATGCCCAAACCGGCAAGATCAGTGTCTATGAAAAATACAATCTTTATACCAACGATATAATGCGCCCGCGCAGTTTTCGCTCCGACCACGGCGAACTCAAGCCAGTTTC
The DNA here is from genome assembly GCA_023139655.1 of Candidatus Parcubacteria bacterium. Classification (GTDB taxonomy): domain Bacteria; phylum Patescibacteriota; class Patescibacteriia; order Patescibacteriales; family UBA12075; genus JAGLNE01. The sequence continues at coordinate 2,086 of JAGLNE010000121.1, read as the reverse complement.
ATTTTTGGGGATTATTTTAATCTTTGGCAGTATTGCCAAAATAGTCGGTTATAAAGCCTTGCCTTTCCTCACGCCCTTGTTCGGGGCGCTGGGGATTATTTTTTATTATTTACTTATAAAAAGGATATTCGGGCGAACCAATGCCTTGCTCTCCACGGTTTTGCTTGCGGTTTTTCCGGTGTTTACCTATTACGCGGTTAGGAGCATGTTTCATAATGTATTATTTATTTCCTTGTTTATTATTGCCTTGTATTTTAGCGTGTTAATGGCAAGTGATAACAATAAACGTGTCAAAGGCTTAAAGAATATTTTTTCAAAGTTAATTGATAAATTTAGATTTAAAAAAATAATTAAATTTAAAATCCGCGCTAAATATTTCTTGTTCTCCGCGCTAGCCGGCACATTTTTTGGCCTCGCAATAATGACACGTGTTTCCGAGCTGGTTTGGATCGTACCGCTCCTCCTGATTCTTTGGCTATTTAATATCCGGCGTATTGGCGTACTTAAGCTATTAATATTTTTAATATTTCTTTTTACCTCGTTATTACCGATGTTTTATCATAATCAAGTTCTTTATGGCTCACCGATCCTGGGCGGATACGGCGAAATGAACACTTCAATCGTGGCCCTCAAGGATGATTCGGCAGCTATACTTAGCTCCACTGTTGGCGGACAAGTGATGGAAATAAAAGAAAAAGCCCAGAATATTTTTAATACAGTTTTTTACTTTGGTTTTAATCCAAGACAAAGTTTGTCAACTGCTAATGCCTATATCAAAGGAATGTTCCCCTGGCTTTTTTACGCGGCTTTGCTGGGCGGTATTATTTTTCTTTTAACATTTAAAAAGCGCAAATATAAACAATGGGTATTTTTAACGGCTTGGTTTGCCGTGTCTGTCATCCTGGTTTTTTACTATGGCTCCTGGCGCTTCTTTGATAATCCGGACACAGCCGCGATTACGATCGGTAATTCATATACGCGCTATTGGCTGCCAATATATTTGGGGTTGATCCCGCTGGCTAATATTTTTATCATCCGTTTGACCCAGGCGATTTGTCTTTTATTTCGCAAGACCAAGGATAATGATGGCCAGCTGAAAATGGAGTTTTCCTCCGGCAGGATGAACCAAGGCGCCTGTCGCTTAGTGACCAGATTATTGATAGTTGGTCTGGTTGCGATTTCGTCATTTACTTTTGTTTTAAGTGGCTCAGACGAGGGCCTGATTTATTTAGTTGAGCGCCAGAAGGATTCGCGTGCGGAGTGGCAACAAATTTTGGAATTGACCGAAAGTAACTCAACCATTATCACTCGCTATCATGACAAGCTTTTATTTCCTGAGCGCAAAGTAATTGTCGGTCTTTTTGACGACAAGAATATGGTTGCCCAGTATGCCCGGCTAGTTGACAAATTACCGGTTTACTATTACAATTTTACATTACCAAAAAAAGATATTAATTATTTAAATACCAGCCGCTTGAAAGAAGCTGGTTTGCGTATTGAGCTCATTAAAAAAATCACTAATGATTTTAGTCTCTATAAAATAATCGCACTATAGTTAGGGTGCGAGAAAGGAGGGCAAAATAATGGCTAGAAAGTTTGAAATTATAAATATCGGTGTAGATGACAATCCGACAAAGGAATATCGTCATTGTTCCTGTCCTAAGTTAGTTGATCCTGAAGGATTGTGGGGGTTCAAACTTAAACCAATTGTCAATATTAATTATTCGGAATGCAGAGAAATTATCTCCGTAAGTCTGGGGACAGTTAAATCGGATTTGAATATATATTTAAGCGAGATAGAATTAAAAGAAATTCAAGGAAATAATTCAATTGGTTTATGTTTCGAGATTGGGCAGATTATTGGCTTATTAAAAAATAAAAGGGTAAGAGATAGTTTTGGTTCATTAAATGCAATTAATGATTGTGTGTTAGATAGTATTTGTAGCTATGTTTTTCCTCATAAAAAGTTCAAATTAAAATTGAGCGAAAATAAAAAAGCTGAAATTGTCTGTTTAAATGTTATTTTTTTAAATTGTAATGCTAAAAAATTAACATTATCAGGTAATTTAAAAATTAAGGAGTGGCA
>JAGLNE010000120.1 GCA_023139655.1 Candidatus Parcubacteria bacterium | reverse complement strand
CAATCATACACACTCCCAGCCACAATCGGCCCCACGTCAGGAATATCTTCTAATTGCTCAATTGATATTTTCTCTAATATGTTTTGAATTTTGGAAATTGGTGCTTGGGACTTATTTGTTATTTGGAATTTGGAATTTATAATTTGCTGTAACAGCAGCGCGCTCTCTTCTCCAATATGATGAATCCCCAAACCAATTAAAAATCGTTCCAGCGAAATTTCTTTTTTATTACTAATTGCTTCAACTAGATTCTCGGCTGATTTATCAGCAAACCTTTCCAAAGGTTTCAGATCTCCGACTGTTAAAGAGTAAAAATCCGCTACGTCGCTTACCAGGCCCCCTTTCATAAGTTGCTCAATGATTCTTGGCCCCAAGCCCTCGATATCAATCGCGCCTTTGCCGGTCCAGTGAGACAGACGGCGCAAATTAATTGCATAGCAATCAATATTAGTACAGCGATAAGCCACTTCGCCTTGTATTTTACTAACGGTTGACAAGCACATTGGGCATTTTTTGGGGATTATAATTACTTTTTCCTTTCCGGCTCTAAGCTTGAACAGTACTTTTACTATTTTGGGAATTACATCACCGGCGCGCTCCAGAATAACAGTATCGTTAATTTTAATCCCTAATCTCTTGATCTCATCCATATTATGAAGGGTAGCGTGCGTGACCGTGACCCCGCCAACATTAGCCGGCTCTAAAACCGCTATAGGCGTAAGTATTCCGGTCCGACCGACTTGCCAGACTACGTCTTTTAATTTAGTCGTTACCTGAATGCCGGCAAATTTATAAGCCATCATATATCTGGGGCCCTTACCCACCGTGCCCAGAGCGCCCCAAAGGCTTAAATCATTAACCTTCACGACCATGCCGTCAACCTCAAACGGCAGCTTGTCCCGATTTTTTTCCCAATGCGTGTGCGTTTGCTCAACTTCCTTTAAGTCTTTACAATACTTGTTTTCACGCAAAGTCTTAAAGCCAAGACTGCCTAGAATTTCGCGCTTTTCTGAATTATTTTTTATCCCTAAGTCAGTGGCTGTCTCATAGGCAACAAAATCCAATTTTCGTTCCGCTGCTAAGGCGGAATCCAGCTGGCGAACCGAACCAGCCACCGCGTTGCGCGGGTTCTTTAGCTCGGCTTTACCCACTTTCTTATATTTTTTATTTAATTCTTTAAAAACCGCTTTAGTCATTATTACTTCGCCGCGCACTTCAAAATCTTTATTTACAATACTGGCTATTTTTTTATTCCCAATATCAGTCAGCTTTAATGGCACGGACAGAATAGTTTTAATATTCCCTGTTACATCCTCCCCTATTTGTCCATCGCCCCGGGTAATCGCCTTGATCATTTTGCCGTTCTGATAGCGAATCGCGATTGCTATTCCGTCCAGTTTTAACTCACAGAAATAACCTCCTTTCACCTCTCCCCCTATTTTTATATTTCTAGCTTCCCAATCAGCCATGTCTTGTTTGTTAAATGCGTCAAAAAGAGACAGCATGCGCGAAGAATGAGTGGCTTTTTTAAATTTATCCAAAGGCTGGCCACCTATGCGCTGAGTGGGCGAATCCGAGGTGATAAACTCTGGGAATGCCTGCTCCAGCTTAAAAAGCTCGTTTTTTAAACTATCCAAGGCCTCTTGCCCAATACTTTCCTTGTCCAGCACATGATACTGATAGCGGTGAAAAGCTATTTCCTTTTTTAATTTTTCTATTCTATTTTTAGCAATATTTTTATCCATTATCTTTATTTTACAAGAATTTTAGCTTTACAGCAACTTTATTTTAGCATCATCATTCTCCCCTCTCCTTGCGCCTGTCCTGAGTCTAGCCGAAGGGAAGGAGAGGGGTCGGGGGTGAGGTAAAAAAATATGGGGCAAAGACTTTTTTAATCGTCTTGCCCCACTTGTTTGTTTATTGCCCTTTTAAGGCTAAAATAGAGATTTTGTAGTGGAGATAAAACAGCCTCCACTTCCGCCACTGCTGCTTGTCGTCGTTGTTATCGTCGTCGTTGGCGGCGTTGAGCTTGAAGCTGCAGTAGTTGGCCCGCCCGCGTCAACAATTACACCGTTAGCGACACCATCCTCATCTCCACGATCACCATCTACGAAGTAGAGGGTGATTTCATTATCGTTGATTACGGCACCAGTGGTGCCGTCGTAATTAAATTCTTCCCATTTTAAAGTAGCTGAGTCATATTTATAATATTTTTCAGCCACAAAACCATCCGGGAAGATGATTTTAACACTGGCAGAGCCGGCAACCGGAACGTTACTCAGGTGAAAGCTGATCATATCATAATCAAACACAAGGTCTGTCGGGGCGCCGCTTGGCGCCGCTTCAAAAACAATATTACTCAAATTTCCAATCAGAAACTCAAATGTTATCCAACAGCTTTTCAGCGGCATATAGATTGTGATTACATCAGCCTGCCGCCAATCCGCAACCCCGTCATCGTTGCCGTCATAATCAACGTTTCCGTCTTTCCGCTCGTCGGTGTCGCTGACACCGTCGCTGTCATAATCAGAAATAAATATAGCATCAATTTCGGTATCGCCACTAATAGTTACCGACAATACTGGATCAATGCCCAAAACCTGATTGGTGGTGAAATCACGCCACTCCAGAAACAAACTCTGAACGCCTGGAATCGCCGTCAACACAACATCTTCACTATATAAATAGCTAGCCTGATCAGGATCCTTAGTAACCGTTCCTGGCGAACCAACTATGTTGACAGTTAGGGTATATTCCTCAGGTGGGGTTTCCACAAACGAAACGCTAATCGTATGGTCAGCTTGTACGTTAGTGAACGTGTAGCTTGTGATCGCGCCCTGTGATATGCCATCAACCAAAACATCATTGATATGATAGCCTGAATTTGCGGCAATGTTGAAAGTCTGGTTGTTTCCTTGCAGAACCGTAACCGCGTTGGGCGGATCAATAGTGCCGTTAGCACCGGCAGTGGGTGTGATGGTGTGATGAACCGGCGGGATTATCGCAAATGTGGCGCTAATCGTATGGTCAGCTTGTAC
>JAGLNE010000012.1 GCA_023139655.1 Candidatus Parcubacteria bacterium | reverse complement strand
ATGCAATATCAGTTTGATCCGGTTTTGACCCTTAAAACCAGCGTCAATGGCACGCTTAACATGCTTGATTTGGCGCGCAAATACGGTGCCAAAATGCTCCACACCTCCACCTCCGAGGTCTATGGCGACCCTTTGGAGCATCCGCAAAAGGAAAGTTACTTTGGTAATGTTGACCCGCTCGGGAAGCGGGCTTGCTATGACGAGGGCAAGCGGGCAGCAGAAGCGATGTGCAAAGATTACAATCTTCTTTATAAAGTTGATGTGCGAATCGTTCGTTTGTTTAATATTTATGGACCGAACATGATGTTTAATGACGGCCGGGTAATGTCTAATTTTATTATGCAAGCGCTTCTAGGGGATAATTTAACCGTGCATGGCGATGGACAGCAATCCAGGAGCTTTATGTATATTACAGATCTTATCAATGCTTTTGACAAACTAATGGCACTTGAGCCAAGTAAAATCGGGATTGGGCCGGTTAATCTGGGCAACCCGGATGAGCGGACCATATTAAGCTTGGCCGAAGATATTAATAGAATAATCAATGGGAAAAGCAAGATAGAAATGATCTCTTATGACAAGGTCCCGGAAAGGTTGGGCGACCCTAAGCAAAGAAAACCGGATATTAGTAAGGCCAAAGAACTGCTTGGCTGGGAGCCAGCAGTAGAATACGATAAGGGAATTAGAAAGACAATTGATGATTTTCGCTCCCGTCTGAATGAGAAAAGCAAGATAGTGGTCTTTACCCCTGCTTTTATGCCAGTCAAAGGTCCGGCCGAGGACGCGGCTTTGGAAATAGCTAAGCGGATGATCAATTATGACTTTGATATTGTTACTGCTAAATTAAGCCCGGACTTGAGTAGCCACGAAAAAGTTGGCCGGATAAATATATACAGGATGGGCAGTGGTAGGAATCTGGATAAATATCTGCTGGCTTTTTTTGGCGGCTTTAAAGCCTGGCAACTGCATAAAAAGAATAATTATCAGGTTGCCTGGAGCATTATGGCCAGTTATGGAGCGATCGCGACAATTATTTTTTCGCTTTTAACCCGCGTTGCTTTTTTAGTTAGTTTGTTTGAGGGGAAGATAGATAATACCGCGTCAATAAAAAAGCGTTTATATTCACCGATATACCGCCTTATATTCCGGCGTGCCCACAAGCTACAAGTAGTAGCGGATTTGACCCAGGAACAGCAGGCCTGGTTGGAAGACGAACGCGTAATCCGGCCGGTTGATATGGATAAAGGCATGGATTATGTTATGAAAAAGACCAGAGAAGAGTTCCAGCAATTGGAGATATTAACGTCAAGACTATAGTTTTAAATGCAGAAAATTTGTTTTTATATTAATTTGCGAAAATCAACCTTGAATATTGATTTAAACGGCTTTACGCGGATTTAACGCGGATCAATACGCAGAATTTACGCTGATTCTCCTATGGTTTAAAATTATGAACTAGGTTATTTTAACTTAATTTTTATATGAAAAAAAGAATTCTTATATTTTCAACTTCATATTTTCCCCACATTGGCGGGGCTGAGGTGGCGATCAAAGAGATAACTGATCGTTTACCTGATTATGAATTTGAAATGATAACCGCCAGATTAAATAAAGAATGGCCAAAACAAGAAAAGGTGGGTAACATTATGGTTCACCGGCTGGGCCTGGGTTCAAGTCTATGCAAGTTCAGGTTGCCTTTTTTCGGCGCGCGCAAAGCCAGGGCTTTAAACAAAAAAAAGAAATTTGACATGGTTTGGTGTATGTTGGCCAGCCAGGCCAGCATTGCGGCCGGTTTTTTCCGCAAAAGTTCAGGCATTCCGCTTTTACTTACACTCCAGGAAGGGGACGAGGAAAAACACCTCGTGCGCTATACTTTGGGGAATGAATTTTTGTACCGCCTACTGGTCCGACCTTGGCATTTTTTGGTATTTAAGCATGCTGACCGGACCCAAGTAATAAGCGAAGATTTACGACAGCGAGCCCTGGGAAATCAGTTTACTCGACCGATTGATATAGTTCCCAATGGAGTTGAAGTGGAGCGCTTTGCTCGCGCCAGTCAAGATGATGTTGCCAGAATTAAGAAAAAATTTAATAAACAAGCAAATGATGTTTGGCTGATCACCACCGGACGGCTAGAAAATAAAAACGGGGTTGAGTTTATTATCAGGGCCTTACCCAGCCTTAAGGAAAATATTAAATTTCTTTCTGTCGGGGATGGCAATGACCTTGAAAAATTAATCCAAACAGCTAAAGAATTAGGTGTGGAAGATAGAATATTTTTTGAAAAAAAAGTGGATAATAAAGAAATTCCGGCTTACCTAAAAGCGGCTGATATTTTCATCCGGCCGTCGCTTTCGGAGGGGCAGGGGATAAGCTTTTTGGAGGCCATGGCTGCCGGCGTACCGGTAATTACAACGCCAGTAGGGGGAATAGTGGATTTTCTTTTTGACTCAAAGGCTAATCCGGATAAATTACCAACCGGTATTTTTTGTGAACCGCGCGACCCGGATTCAATTGTAAAGGCGCTTAATCGGTATTTGGATAATTCCGCATTACGTGAAAAGATTATTAATAATGCCAAGACAATGGTTAAAGAAAAATATCAATGGGAAGGAGTTGTTAAGAGGATCGAAGAGATATTTATTAAAACGATCAATACATAGCACGTAGCACGTAACACATAGCACATAACATATAATTTATAATACATAATACTCTAAGATTTAGATGTTTAATTATAAACCACTAATAAAACCAATACTTAATAATCTTCCTTTCCTTTATGACTGGTTGCGGATTGGGACCGGGGGGACAATTAGCGCGCGCTATTGCTACAGTATTTGGCTGCGGCATTTGGTAGCGGCTCGCGAACAAGGCTTGGCCGAGATTCCGCGAGTCGTGGCTGAGCTGGGACCGGGCGATTCAATCGGTGTAGGCTTGGCGGCGCTGTTAACCGGCGCAAGCGAATATTATGCCCTGGACCTTAAAGAGTATGCCGATACTAATAGAAATTTGAAAATTTTTGATGAGCTAGTTGTTTTATTTTTGAGACATGAGCCGATACCGGATGATAAAGAGCTGGATTTTGTCCGGCCTAAACTTGATTCATATGATTTTCCAGATTCAATTTTACCAGAGGAATATATGGAAAAAATGTTGAATAAAGAAAGGGTTAAGGCAATACGGCACAGGATAGAAAACATGAGTGAGCAAGTTGGCGCTAATATTACAATAAATCCCGCACCATGCGGGATAAAATATATTGTTCCTTGGGACGGCGAAGACAAGATAAAAGAAAATTCAGTGGATTTTTTCTTATCCCAGGCGGTAATGGAGCATGTTAAAAATCCAAATCACTGCTATGAAATCATTTATAAATGGCTTAAGCCGGGCGCTTACTTGAGCCAGGACGTGGATTTTCGCAGCCACAATATGACCTGGCGCTGGAACGCGCATTGGCGCCTTAATGCTTTTGCCTGGCGTTTGCTTACCGGAAGAAAGGATTGGGTAATTAACCGCGAACCGTATTCACGGCATTTAGAGCCAATGAAGAACACGGGGCTGGTATTAATAGCGGGCCAAAAAACAAAAGATAAAAACGGCATCAAGCGAGAAGAGCTTAACGAAGATTTTGTTTATTTAAGTGATGAAGATTTAGTTACATCCGGAGCGTACATGCTAGCACGCAAACCAATTAATTAAACAATAGAAGAATCCGCGTAAAATCCGCGTAGCTATCTGCGTAAATTCAGCGTTAAAACTGTTTAAATTATTATGATTATGTTACTAATAAAACTACTAAACAAATATAAACTATTCATCAAATTTGGGATCGCGGGTGTGGTCGCGACCGCGACACATTTTGTTTTACTTTTTGTATTAACTGAAGTATTTGGGCTTTGGTATATTCTGTCTACCAGTTTGGCTTTTTTGGTCGCTTTTATGGTTAGCTTTTTCTCGCAAAAGTTTTGGACCTTTCGTGATAAAGAAAAGGAAGGAATTTATAAGCAGATGGGTGGGTATTTTTTGGTAGTATCAAGTGGGATGGTGGCAAACGCGGCCGGTATGTTTTTTCTGGTTGATTACGTAGGCCTTTATTATTTGATTGCCCAGGTGATCATGAGCGCCTCGGTCGCGGTTTATAGCTTTTTGATGTACCGTTTTATAATTTTTAAGCGCGTTCGGGCCGAGGAAGCGGCTAAAAAAAACAGGAAAAAGACTTCAAGCACGAAAAAGATATTGATCGCGACGCCGATCTTTCCGCCTACTATTGGGGGGCCGGCGACTTATTCAAAAATATTAGCTAGTGAATTAAGTGAGAGAGGATGGGAGGTGGTGGTGGTAACATATTCAAACAAAGAAACAAAAAACAAGAAATCCTCCTACGCTAAAGCTTCGGAGGACAAGCAAGGAACAAACAAATTCAAAATTCAAAATTCAAAATTCAAAATTATTGAGGTTGATAGCAGATTGAATATGATAAGAAAATACTGGATGTATTTTAGAGTAATATTTAGGCTTGCTCCCGACATGGATGTAATTTACGCCCAGGACGCGGTTAATGCCGGTTTGCCGGTTTGCCTGGCTTGTTATTTGCGGGCTAAATCATTTTTTATTAAAATTACCGGTGATTATGCATGGGAGCATGCCCAGGAGTGCCACGGTGTTAATGATCGGATAGATGATTTTCAAAACAAGAAATATAATTATAAAATTGAGCTGATGCGATACGCGCGCAACCGAGTAGCTGGGCATGCTAAAAAGATAATCACACCGAGTGAGTATTTAAAATCTATGGTTGCTGGTTGGGGAGTTAACGAGGATAAAATTCAAGTTATCTATAACGCGGTGCCGCAAGCCAAGATCAGCGGTGGTAGAAATGAATTAAGAAAAACTCTCAAGCTCAGCGGCACGATTGTTTTAAGTATTGGCCGGATACTGCCCTGGAAAGGTTTTAATGAGCTGGTAGATTTAATGCCTGCGCTTAAAAAAGAAATTCCGGATATTCATTTGTTAATAATCGGTGACGGGCCAAACCGGCAAGCGCTTGAATCGCGAATATCAAAGAGTGAACACAAGGATCATATCCAGCTGATTCCGGGCCTAGAACAAGCTTTGCTCTGGCAATATATGGAGGCTAGTGATATGTTTGTGCTTTACACCGGCTATGAGGGACTACCACATATAGTGATTGAGGCAATGATGATTGGTCTGTCGGTTATTACCACCCGGGTAGGGGGAAATATTGAAGTCGTAAAAAATAAAGATAACGGAATTTTGGTTGACTATGGCAACGAGAAAGAACTAATGAATGCGATTGTCCGGCTTAGTAAAGACAAGGAATTCAGCCGGAAATTAACAGAGAATGCAAAATTAGGATTAAGTAAATTTAGTAAGGAGAGGATGATTGAGGAAGTATTAAAGGTGTTTTAATATAGGACACGCCTTTGCTGTCATTCTGAACTCCCGTAGGGAGTGAAGAATCCCGTGAAACAAAGACGAGATCCTTCATCGCTTCGCTCTTCCCTCCTTCGCTGAAGCTTCGGCGGGCAGGCAGGATGACAAAAAGTTTTTAAATTATTAAAGAGTGTAGGTCATAATATTATTAAATATAATGAACGAAAGTGAAAAGAAAAACGTACTATTTATCAGCACTAAGGATTATGATTTGTCTAAAGATGATAGCTCGCTGGAAGAAAAGTTTAAAGGCTTAAGCAAAAGAATGAATGTGTTTGTTTTAGCCAGGGGTAAGAGTTGGAAGCATGAGATGTATGGCGCTGAATTTTATTTAACTCCCAAAATCGGAACTGTGCCTTGGATGTTTGTCAGCTTGATAAAAGGCTGGTGGCTGGTTAAACGAAAAAAAATAGATGTAATTATTGCGCAGTCGCCTTTGTTTGACGGTTTTGTTGCCACAATAATTAATAAAATATATAAAAAAAAGCTGATTATTGAAGCACATTCCGACTGGGTCAATAGTTTATTTTTGCAACACCGTGTTCCTTTCAAGACAATGGCCAGAAGGCTGTTCATTCGCTTAGGGCGTTTTTCTCTAACTCGCGCCGATACTGTAAGGGTCGTTTCCGAGGCGCTTAGGGATCTGGTATTGGAACATTCACCAAATAGTAAAATTGTAAAATTTCCGGCTTTCACTGATATCGATATATTCAAGAATGAAAGTGATATAAGCTGGGAGCCGATAATTTTGTTTACCGGTTCGCTTTACCGCCTTAAGGGAGTTCAGCTTTTAATTGAGTCCTTTGGCCGGCTGCAATCTAGATTTAGTGAGTTTAAATTAGTAATAATCGGTAACGGACCCTACCAAGGAGATTTGGAAAAATTGGCTTCAAGCAGTAAAATAAAAAAAATTGAATTCATTGGTAGCCTAAATCAGGAGCAAGTTAAGGATTGGATGAAAAAATGTTGGTGTTTTGTTTTGCCCTCACTTTCAGAAGGGTTGGGTCTGGTTCTCCTTGAAGCGGCTAGTCTGGGAAAGCCTTTGATAGGCAGTGACACCGGTGGCATTCCGGAAATCATTATGGACGGTGAAAATGGTTTTCTTTTTACGCCCGGTAGCATAGAGGAATTAGTAAAGACTATGGAAAAGATAATGAGTGATAAAAATTTGGCTATCAGTATGGGCGAGACAGGCAAACGGATAGCTGAAGATAAATTTTCTTTGGAGAAGTATTATGATGGGTATTTTAGTCTAGTAGGTAGTAGGTAGGTAGTTAGTAGTGTGTAGGGGTGGAAAATTCGTCTACCTACTACTTACTACCTACTACAAACTAAAAAATGAAATTTGTAATTAATAAAAATCAAATAAGTGAGAACCCTGAGCAGTTTATAAGGCGGGCGGGTTATGCCCTGCACAGGGATAGGCATACTAGCCAGGATAGTTTTACGCGAAGACTGGGAAGTAATTTTTATCCCCGTTTTCATGTTTACATTGCCCATATGGGCGGAAACGCTGTCATCAATCTGCACCTGGACCAAAAACGTCCACGCTACCAGGGCGCCAAGGCCCATAATGCTGAGTATGACGGTGAAGTGGTAGAGCAAGAAATCATCCGCTTAAAATCATTAATTAGGCCAGTAGCGCCTGATAAACCTGAGTCTGTTAATAAAAATAAGAGTTTTTGGAATAAAATATTTCGTAGACCGTAACTCACAAATGTATGATACATTTTATAACCAGTAATAAAAATAAATTTGAGGAAGCGCAGGTTTTTATACCGGATTTAAAACAGCTTGATATTGATTTATTAGAGATCCAGTCGCTTGATCATAAGGAAATAATAAGATATAAACTGGAGCAAGCTTATCAGCATACGAGTGGTGAATTTATAGTTGAAGATACTTCGCTACATCTTGATGCGCTGGGCGGTTTGCCAGGCCCGTTTATTAAGTGGTTCATGGAGTCTATCGGTAATACCGGCTTGGCTCGGATTGCTCTTGAGTTAAACAAACCGGATGCGGTAGCGCGAACGGTTATTGGCTACTCACGCGCCGAAGATGACGTTCATTTCTTTGAGGGCATGGTCAAGGGTACTATTGTAAAGCCGCAAGGCAAGAGCAAATTTGGCTGGGATCCAATTTTTATGCCCAACGGCCAAAAACAGACTTTCGCTGAGATGGACCAGTCTAAAAAGAATGAAATCAGTTCTCGTAGTGCCGCCTTGCGCAAGCTTAAAGAATGGTTCGCGGCCAGCTGAGCCATAGAACATAGAGCAAGGAACAAAGAACACATTTAAATATTGCCATGTTCCATGTTCTTTGTTCTATGCTAACTGTCATATATGAAATCAAGTGAAGAAATAAAACAAAAATTGGACATAGTGGATGTGATCCGGGAGTATTTGCCGCTTAAGCCGGCCGGGATGAATTTCCGGGCTAAGTGTCCATTCCACCGGGAGAAAACCCCGTCTTTTATGGTATCCCCGGACAAGCAGATCTGGCATTGTTTTGGCTGCCAAAAGGGCGGTGATATATTTAGTTTTATCCAGGAGATTGAGGGCATAGATTTTGTTGAGGCTCTTCGCATGCTTGCTCCCAAGGCCGGGGTAACGCTCCGGCGCCAGGATCCCAAGCTGGCCAGCCAGCGCAACCGGATGTTGGACATTTTGGAGATGAGCCGGAAATATTTTCACCACAATTTAATTAATTCACCCACTGCTGCCAAGGCCAGGGAGTATCTAAAAGAACGGAGCCTTAGCGAAGAAACGATTGAAGAATGGCAAATTGGCTATAGTTCGGATTCCTGGGACGCGGCGATCACATTATTAAAAAGTAAGGGCTTTAAAGAAAATGAAATATTATTATCCGGAATGATCGTTAAGTCGCAAAATAGTTCCCGTTTTTATGACCGTTTTCGGGCACGGATAATGTTCCCGATCAATGATATCAACGGCAACACAGTGGCATTCTCGGCCCGGGTTAGCCCAGAAAAAGAAGCGGAAGAGAAGATGGGGAAGTATATTAACAGCCCGGCAACGCAAGTATATGATAAGAGCAAGATTTTGTTTGGTTTGGATAAGGCTAAAATGAATATTAAAAAAGAAGATCTGGCCATTATTGTAGAGGGGCAAATGGACGCGATCAGCGCTCACCAGGCTGGGTTTAAAAATGTGGTTGCCAGCTCCGGCACGGCTCTTACCGCGGACCAGATTCAAATATTAAAACGTTACACTTTAAACATTGCCATTGCCTTTGACATGGACGAAGCCGGGGCCATGGCCGCTGACCGCGGGATACGGGAAGCCATGCGAGCCGAGATGAATATAAAAGTGATAGAAGTGCCGCAAGGAAAGGATCCTGATGATTGTATTCGGGAAGATCCGGCTATCTGGCAAGAGGCGGTCAAATCAGCCAAGCCAATGATGCAATATTATTTTGACCAAACACTAAAGGACAAGGATCTAAGTCAAGTTGAAAATAAACGATCTGTGAGCCAATTTCTTTTGCCGATTATCGCCCAGCTCGGGAATCGGATTGAGCAGGATTTTTGGCTCAAGGCCCTGGCCGAAGCGCTGGCTGTTAAAGAAGAAATATTAAGAGAAGCAATCCAGGGCCAACAAGCCCCAAAGGCGCCCAAGGCCGCGAACGAAGAGGTTGTGGACAGGCCGGCTAAGGCTAAAAATCGGGATGAAAAAATGAGTGAATTAATATTGGCCTTAATATTAAAATTTCCTGAGTTATTAAACTATGTTATTAATAATATCCGGCTTGAGCATATTCAAGGCTCGCATAGCCAGGGACTTTACAAAAGTTTAATAAATTATTATAATATTATTAGACCCAATACAGAAGATGTCTCTGGCAGTTTGCCAATTTTGGCTTACTCAAATTTTAAAAATTGGCTGATTAGCAATGATGGGCCGGAAAATACTGCCAATACTGACCAGTTGAGGCTGCTTGATCAATTGGTATTTTTAGGTGATAGAGAATATACGGATATAAGCTCTGACCTGGCCAAAAATGAACTGATCAAAATAGTTCTTTTTCTTAAAAAAGTAAATTTATTAAAGCAAATGAAAAATATAGAACGGCTAATCGCCAAAGCGGAACAAGAGTCAAATTCAAACGAACTTAATTCTTTAATGGAGGAGTTAAAAATTCTCTCCGAGGAAATGCAGGAGTATGGCAATTAAAAAATCTACAACAAAAAAAGCTATCAAGAAAAAATCAACGGTTAAGAAGCCGGTGGTTAAAAAAAAGGCGGTTAAAAAACCAATAAAGAGGGCGGCGGCAAAGAAGCCGGCGGCAAAGAAAAAACCAATTAAGAAAATTATAAAAAAGAAGCCGGCCCGTTCGGCAAGCCCTCCTCGGCGCAGCTCTGGTCAGGCAGGGCGGGCAAAAAAAATAATAAAACCGCGTGAAATAGTTTTTCCGACCGAAGAGCAAACAAAAGGCCTTCTTGAAAAAGGCCGCTCCCGCGGTTTTGTTACCGAAACCGAGCTGCTTTATGTTTTTCCGGAAATAGAAGAATACGCGTTTGAATATGAATTATTTCTAGAGGATCTGCAAAAAAACGCCATTCAAATCATTGAAGACACGGGCCGGATATTGGATTTTGAAGAAAAGCAAGACGGGGACGAGCGGGTGAATAGCATACTAAGAGGGGACTTGACTGATCTGTCTAAATTATCATCCGATTCAATACAAATGTATCTGAAAGAGATCGGCAAAGTGCCGCTCTTGACCCCGGACGAGGAAGTGGAACTGGCTAAGCGGAAAGAAAAAGGGGAGCGGGCGGCCGAGCAGAAAATAATTGAAGCTAACTTGCGCCTTGTTGTATCAATTGCCAAGAAGTTTACCGGAGCTAAAGGCCTGTCGCTTTTAGACCTGATACAGGAAGGGAATATCGGTTTGTTTCGGGCAGTGGAAAAATTTGAATATCGTAAAGGTTATAAATTTTCTACTTATGCCACTTGGTGGATTCGTCAGGCTAT
>JAGLNE010000119.1 GCA_023139655.1 Candidatus Parcubacteria bacterium | reverse complement strand
TTTTTTTAATAAAAAACTTTTTGCCCAGTTTAAAATATCGTTCTACGGCCGACAAATTTAAAAAATAGCCCAAGCCATATTTGCTTAGAACAAATAAAATCTCTTTAGCGCGTTTTAGACTTTTATAATTTTGTTTTATATTTAACATAATTGAAATTAATAAAACACAAACCATAAATACTGAATAAATTTATTCAGTATTTATCGTCTACATATAAAAAATTTTATTCTTTTTCATTGCCTAATTTTTTCTCCAGTTTCTCAATCTTGCTGTTTAAACCAGTAATATCTTTCCGGCTGGGAATATTCAGCTTTTTTAATACATCGCAAACTGTCTTTTCAATTTTTTTCTCCATTGATTTTTTATTGTCCTCTACTTTTTCTAATAACTCTTTTACCAGTTTTGATCCTTCACTTTCAGATACTTCGCCTTCTTTTATTAAATCCTTAACTAACTTTTCCGCTTTTTCTTTTGTTAGTGAGACTATACCAAGCCCTGTTAATATAGTCTTTTTAATTAAATCTGACATAATTTTTATTGTTAATAATTAATTTTATTTAAATGGCCACCATTTCTCAAAATAAGCCCAAACAAAATATCCCATCACGGCTAAAATAACTATAAGGATACTGCCAAAAATAATTAATGATTGCATATTATCAGTTAAATAATTTAATTATTGCTTACAAGGTTCTTTATTTGAGGGAGAGCTTTTATGGCCACTTCTTCTCCCGCTTTAATTATTTCTTTAGATTCCTGGCCATTAAAAAATTTATTCCAACCAACTAAACCCACCTCTTCTACTTTTGGTTCTATAATTATATCTCCGCTTCTTGAACAATTTCGCGCAAAATGATAACGAATTATATTTAATGCCCTTACCCCAGTTTTTGGAATTGATAAAATGTTTTCATCTAAATCGTTATCAAAAAATTTATTATCCAAATTAACAGCAATAACTATATCTGCCCCCATCTGCCGCGCAACATCATCCGGCAATGGGTTAGACAGGCCACCGTCTGCCAATAAATAACCATTGCGCTTAACCGGCTTAAAAATAAGTGGGACTGACAAACTGGCTCTTACTGCTTTGACAAGATCTCCATTGGCCATATCCACTTCTTGCCCGGAGATTAAATCAGTAGCAACAATGGTTAAAGGAATCTTTAAGTCATCAAAACTATATCCATTAAACCATTCCTTTATCAAGTCTTCAACTTTAGTGCCTTTAACAAAACCGCCACTCAGGCTTGGGTCAAGCAACAACAAAGCCGTACGCCAATTAGTGCTTAAAGCTACTTTTTCCAGCTTACCTACATCTTTATAAATCGCGTAATAAGCCCCAACTAAAGCACCGATACTTGAACCGGCGATAAAATCAATTGGGATATTATTTTTTTCCAAAACTTTGATAACGCCAATATGCGCTAACCCCTTAGCGCCACCGCTGCCTAAGGCTAAACCGATTTTAAATTTCTTTTTATGCTGCATATTATATTAATAATTAAATTTTTCTTTTAAACCTTTTTCATCATCGTAATCCGCGAACTCTTGATGATGTCTTGGCTCAATAAAATTATCATCTTTCTTATGTTTGATTCCGCACCAATATTCTTCTGTCTTGGCGCCTATCGCTTGCGCATAATTTACCAGCCCATTTCCATAACCACAATAGGCGCAGTTTATTTTATCATCCCAGCTAAGATACTTTAATTTATAGCGATCAATTTTTATATATCTTGATCTTTTTACTAAAGGAATTCCATATAACCTGAAGCAAATATTATGATAAATTTCTATAGTAATATCAAAAAAAATAAGGGAATGACCATACTATAAACAAAAGGCACAGAGATTAAATATAGCCATTTCCTGTCTTTATGTTTTATATATTCCATATGTTAAAATAATACTGTAATAATTTGGCTTGAAACTTTTTCTGAATTTATTTTTTTATTCAATAATGAATATTCCATCAGCAACCCATCCATCATCCCCATTAACAAGGATGCGAGCATGCGACTATCTATTTTTTTTATTGCTTTTTTATTTACAAACACTTCTTTAATTATCGGCTGGATCAAATCAATTGTCTGTTCTCTTGATTTGATAATATATTCGCTTATCTTAGGATTAGCCGGTGATAATTTCAAAGTTAAAGCCTTAATGAGATTTTTTTCTTTAAAGCCAAAATCCAAATAATTTTTTACTAAGGCAAATATTTTCCCTTTAGCGTCTTTCTCATTGGCTGCCCTGACAATTGCCGAGCTTAAGCCGACAAAGACTTCATCAAGTACTTCTTGATAAATTTCCACCTTACCGGTGAAGTGATAATATAACGCGCCTTTTGTAATATTAACTTTTTTGGCAATATCACTCATAGAAACACCTAAATAACTGTAATCTGAAAAAAGTTGTCGGGCAATATCAATAATTTGCTTCTTGGTATCCTGAATAATATCTTGTTTTTGCGTTTTGATATTTTCCATAATTTTATCGTTATTTATTAATTTACTAACCGAGCGGTTAGTAGATATTAATAGCATATAATACAATGAAAAATAAGTCAAATCATCTATCAATCTTAAATAACAAATTTTTCAAAACACAAAAAGAGCCAAAATGGCTCTTTTTAAATCCCGCAGGGCTGCGGGTCGCTTTACACAGCTTTTATCAAGCACGGGCTCGTAGAGAACGTTAGAACTTATTTTCAGACTACTGATGACTATACTTATATCCCAAAACTTGAAGAAGTGCTATCTTTATTCTGCAAAATCAACAGTTTCTAAAATATCGCCGAATATCTGATTCTGTTTTTTCAATCCATCATGTGACGATAAGGCCTCCCCGGATAGAACCAAGTGCTGGATTTCTTTTACATGCTCTTCGTTTTTAATATCCATATCTTCTCTAAAAACTAAGTTCGGACCAGTGATAACAATATTAGTTAAGTCATTACCGGGGTTGGGAATAATTACAAATCTATTTATAGCCACCCCAGCATACGATGTGATGCCATAAAAACTAAGCGCTTTTCGACTCCCGATATCAACATGCTCAATGTCAAATGCCTCTAAATGTTTAAACTCTTCAGCAATTTCTTCTTTACTCATACTTAAATCAAGTGGTTCACTGGCATAATAAGTTTTTGTGCCCTCGTAAGTTTCTGGTATATAATCCAACGATGACGCCGACAGGGTAAAAACCGCATCTTGTCTTTCAAATAATCTAAGTTCTCGGTTCTTTCCTTGACCCCCGAGCGATTCTTTCATCCATGTTTTTTGCTCAAACTCAGACGGATAATTAAAACTTATACCTACTTCATCATTACTATATACTTCACTGTCAATCAATATCAATCTTCTATGACCCTCACTCGTCCAACAACCTTTTATTCCAAAGCCCTCAAGGACGTTATTCGGGATATTTTCTTTTTCGATGATTTCACAAGATGGATCTTCTTGACTCATGTACAATAATCGCAACCCAGTATTTTCTTTTTTAATTAGGGTCATTGAGCCAGTCCGACGACTACCAACAGCCACTTGAAAATAATCTCCAATTTGTTTTTCGATTCTGACAATTGCCTCTTTATTTTTTAAATTAAGTGCCTCAAGAAATGGTCTTTGTTCAGTTTGACTTCCAAACAAGTCATTGGCACAGGTTATTTCGATCGTGTTGCACATAAACATATTATCAGAACACCCATGAGAACTATAGTCTGGGTTCACTCTAATCACGCACAGTTCTTCATCATTTTCATAAGCTCTAATATAATCATAAAATCGCCTATCTGTTTCGTCTACTGATGAATTCCTTTTATCTAAAATATATCCCCGAGCAGACAATACTTGTTCAACAATAGCTAACAGCTCACCAACAAAATTGCTTTGAGTAAAATCATCAGCCCCTACACCATCATCTTTATAAATCTCCATAGATTCTATCCCTGGTACTAAAATACTATAACCGTCCTCATCATTCCACCACAGAGACGATTCTGTCTGAAGTTTTATATCAATGTCAGAAATAGCTGACTTGAGCTTGAGGGTTAACTCCTGGGACATTGATGACCAAACAACTATACTATCAATAATTTGCTTATACTCATCTACATAAGCCGTATCGTCATAATAAGTAATATGAAGGACATAATCGCCAACATCTAATAATATATTCACATCCAATCCCCCGGAATAACCAAAAACATACTTTATTTTTAAAGCCTGGTTTCCATTTATATTTATTTCTTCTTGAGAATAATTTGGATACTGCTCTTTGTCTTGTGATTTATTATGAAAATCATTCATTAATTCCTCATACTGCTCACCCTTGAGAATTTTTTTTACTCTCAGTGAAGTATACACAAAACCATCTGTATTACGATTCGAATCGTCTATAGCATAAGGAGTTACCACGATGTCATTATTTAAGGTTTCCGTTTCAATATAAAAATTATCTGAATATGTAAATGATAACTTTAAATTATCATTAAAATATTTTTTATATT
>JAGLNE010000118.1 GCA_023139655.1 Candidatus Parcubacteria bacterium | reverse complement strand
TACCGGTAATTCTTCTTACCAACTTAAATCAAAAAGACGAGATTGAGCGCGGTATGACTTTGGGGGCGGATGATTATTTGATCAAAGCCCATTTCATGCCTTCAGAAGTAGTGGAAAAAATAAAGAAGGTTTTAAAGCTAAACTAGAATAATTTTGTCATTGCGAACCCCGCAGGGGTGAAGCAATCTCGAGATTGCCGCGTCGTCGTCCCGAATACTCGGGACTCCTCCTCGCAATGACAAGCAAACGCGTAAGTTTTATATAATATAATGATAATCGAGCCAGATTATCAGATACAGAAGCAGGTTGTGATTATTTAATATTTTCCTGCTTTCTGCTTTCTGCTTTCTGCTTTCTAACAAATGTCCGTTTTTAAATATCGCGCGCTTACAAAAGAAAAAAGAACAGTTGCCGGTCTGGTTGAAGCGCCCAGTGAAGACATGGCCGTGGAAATACTTCGGGATAAAGAACTGAAAATAATTTCTTTGATTGAAAAAAGAGCCAGAAGCGGCAATTTTAATGTTATTTTGGATCGCATTAAGCCTAAAGATATTGTAATGTTCTCGCGGCAATTTTCCGTTTTGATTGGGGCCAGCGTGCCTTTGGTGCAGTCACTTAAACTGCTTGCTGAACAAACCAAGAAGGTTAAATTCAAAGGCATAATCAACGAAATTGCCGACGAAGTGGATGGTGGGGCAAGGTTATCCGACTCGCTCGCTAAGCGGCCAAAAGTGTTTACAGATTTTTATGTCAATGTAGTAAAATCCGGAGAAACCAGCGGCAAATTGGATGAAGTATTAACCTATTTAGCTGATGAATTGGAAAAGGATTACGACATGACCAGCAAGATTAAAGGAGCAATGATATATCCAGCCTTTGTACTTAGCGGTTTAACAGTTGTCGGGATAGTGATGATGGTTTTTGTTGTTCCCAAGCTTACCGCGGTGATCGCGGAAGGCGGAGGTGAGCTGCCATTGGCCACAAAAATCGTAATTTTTATTTCTGATTTTTTAGCCGGTTATTACTGGTTAGTAGGGTTTATGATGGTTGCGTTTATCGCCGGTTTTCGATTTTTTATGCGTATCCCGGCCGGGAAAAGGATTATTGATAATATTATTTTACGTTTGCCGATATTTGGCAAGCTTTTCCAAAAGATTTATTTGGTGCGCTTTACCCGCTCTTTGCAGACCTTGCTTAAAGGCGGAGTAAACATTACTAAAGGCCTGGCCATTACGGCCGAAGTGGTTGCTAATTCCGTATATCGTGAATTAATATTTGAAACAAAAAAGGAAGTTGAGGACGGCAATTCCATAACCAGCGCAATGGAGAATTCCAGGTATGTGCCGGTTATGGTGTCGCAAATGATGGGAATCGGCGAGAAAACCGGCCGTTTGGATTCTATCCTTGAGAGCATTAGCAATTTTTACGGCCGGGAAATAGATAACACGATCGCCAATTTAATGACCCTAATGGAGCCGATCATCATGGTAATTATGGGCGTGGGCGTGGGTACAATGGTCGCGGCCATTATTATGCCAATGTATAGTCTGTCTTCTCAATTCTAGGTTATTTATTATTTATAGGACTTACGCGTTTGCTGAAAAATCTTTAATTATCCTGTCATTGCGAGAAGCGAAGCTTCGTGGCAATCCCGTGATATATGCGCTTTTCACGAGATTGCCACGGCCTTCGGCCTCGCAATGACAGCAAGTGCGTAAGTTATAATTTAATCTAACAATATGAAACAAATTAAATTTAAAATTAATAAAAAAGCTGAGCTGGGAGTGTTAATTCTTTTTATTTTTTCAGTATTTGCCTTGGGTTTGGTATTGGCCTTAAGCCCGATTACTTTCAAAAACGTGGCCTTGGCGCTCACTAATTACAGTAAAAATACCGGCGACTCAATCGGAGCCACTGACTGGAACCAGCTAGCCACTGATTTTTTGGCTACTGACGGTACTAATTCCATGAATGGCAATGTAATAACAAACGTCGGTACCCCATTAGCTACCGATCTAAGCCACGCGGCTAATGTTTCTTTTGTAATGAGCCAGATGCAAAGCGGGATGGTCCAGGACAGGGACGGCAACGGCTTAAATATGATCTGCGATTCTACTGTGGCCGGAGCTACGGATTGGATAAATTACGCGCCAGGCGGCCCACACCAGGGAGTATATACCGTTGTAGATACAAGGTCTTCCGGCGGCACGGCAAATTTTTCCTCTGCTCCGAATTATTTTGTCAGTATTGGCGGAATATCAATGCATTTTGACACTAGTGGCGGGTACGCGATCTATTCCCCGTCCGATACTGGATTTACAATTTATCTTAAAACAGCCTGGACCGAAGCGCAGGCCGAAGTGTGGCAATGGACAGTTAATTGGTGCGGAGCAGGGCTTTAATAAATTAAATTTTACATATGTATAAAAAAACTATTATAATTATTGTCATAGCAATTATTTTCTTTTTTATCGGAGCTGGCAGCTCATATTTATATCAGGCAAAGAAATGCAGCCTGACAGCGGACCCGAATAACACTTTTACTGCAGGTTGGGAGGCAGCGAAAGAAAGACTGCGTGAAACAGGGCTGGTGCAAATTTCCCAAAATCAAGCCGAATTTACATCCTTGACCGGTAAAGTAGTTAAGAAGCTGAAAGACAGCATGGAAATATCCACCCCGGCTGTTGGGCCGCTGGCCAATCCGGATTTAAATATTAGAATTATAGACATGGACACGCAGACAAAAATTTATAAAATTATTGAAAAAAATTCAGAAGAATTTGAGCAAGAACTAGCCTTGTTTAATCAGCAATTTAGCAATGAACAAATTGTAAATAATCCTAATGCCCCTATTCCGCCAAGTCGTTTTAAACAAGTCGTTGCCCATAACGATGATATAGAAAAAGGCCAAATGGTGACCATAGCCACAAATGAAGATGTGAAGGAAATAAAAAGATTTACAGCCAAGGAAATAACAATAAGATATTAGTAATTTTAAATGCAGAGATCAATACCTAAACAATTTTTTAGCGATCGGGTCGGCTTTACTTTGATTGAGTTATTGGTGGTTATTAGTATAATCGGAATATTATCATCGTTCGCGATTGTTTCTTTAAATACGGCTCGCACCAAAGCCAGAGACGCGCTTAGAAAAGGGGACATGGCCCAGCTGCGGACAGCGCTAGATCTTTATTATGATGATAATGAGCAGTATCCGATTTGCGATGCCCTTGACTGGGATCCGTTTGACGCAATGTTTGGCAGTGATATTGATGACGGGTCAGATTGCTATAATGATGCCGCTACGGTCGGCAATCTTAACGCGGCTATTACTGATCCGCTTAGACCGATTATGCTTAGTGCGCCAATGGACCCGAGAAATCCAAATAATCAGACCGTGGCTGAAGATCCGGCAGATGGCAATGATACCCACATTTATCTTTATATTAGCAATTCTACAGGCCAGCAGTATACGGTTTTATACCGGCTGGAAGAAGATCCCGGGACTATTAAGTATATTAGAGGTTTCTGACATATGTAAGTGATTACTGTCATTCTGAGCGGAGCGAAGAATCCCGTTTAATTAACACTTTACGTCATTCTCGAGATTCTTCACTTCGCTTTACCCCAAGGGCACTTCCGTTGGGCGCGCTACGTTCAGAATGACAGTGTTTTTTAAATATAGTGAATAGTTATCGAATGAAAAAGTTTATAGATTGCTTAAAATATGGTATAATGTGGATAAGTTTATTTAAGTTATATTAATTATTAATCCTGCGTTCATTGCTTTAATTTCTAGAATTAAGACAAGGAGCGCGACCCTTAGTCAGGAGGTGACTTATGAAAAACAATAAAAAAGGTTTTACTTTAATTGAGCTTTTGGTCGTTATTGCGATTATCGGACTTTTGTCCACTTTAGCGGTAGTCGCGCTTAATAACGCCCGCCAAAAGTCGCGTGATGCCCGTCGGGTAGCTGATATCAAGCAGATCCAAACCGCGTTTGAGCTTTTCTATAACGACGCCGGCAATTATCCAACTGCCCCTTTAGCAACAGTTTGTTTTGCCGCCGCCGTCGCTGGTGAGCTCACCGGTTGTGCTCTTTCCGAGACAAACGATATTTCCGCTACCGCGGCTGGTACTGTATATATGGGCACCATACCGGGTGATCCTGATAATAGCGCTGCTTACCTTATGGTTGGCGCGGGAGCCAACACTTACACGATTGAATACACCCTGGAGGGGACAACCGGAGGAATTCCGGCCGGCACTCACCGGGCATCACCGATAGGGATTTGTGATGATCCGTCCTGTTAGTAACAATTTTTACTAAATCCAATAAACAAACACGGTTAATACCGTGTTTGTTTATTTGTAAAAAGACCATAGAGAGGATATAATAATGGTATGAAAAGACGAATATTTGAGCCAATTTCAGATTTGAATAATTTAATTAGGGCAGTATATTTGTTGATTATTTTTTTGCTTCCGCTATATTTTGCTTTAACCTTAAAGACAAACAGTGTTTTTGAATTAAATAAATTGGTTTTATTTAAGGTCGGAACACTTGTTTTTTTATTTCTAGTGATTATTCGCACTCTGTATTCGGATAATATTTTGCCAGTGCTAAAAAAGCTAATAAGAATTAAAAACAGAATTTTTCTACTACTCCTTGCTTCCTATATTCTTATAATATCCATTAGCTCATTAATGGCCAAAGACATTAACTCCGGTGTTTATGGAGCTTACGCGCAGCACCAGGGATTAGTGGCTTTTATTTTTTATTTTTTATTTTTTATTTTAATTATTTTAAGTGTTAACTCATACAAGAAAATATATTCTATTTTGGCTGTTATCTCCATCTCATCGGCAGTAGTAAGTATATACGGCTTTATTCAAGCTTTGGGCTGGGATCCTTTATTATGGAATGAGATAACTTTTTACCGCGTCTCTTCTACTTTGGGCCAGCCAAATCATTTGGCTGCCTTCTTGATCATTGCAATATCCATAACTTTTTATTTATTTTTAACAAATACAAGAAAAATTAAATTTTTATGGCTGACAGTATTATTTTTAAATCTATTTTGTTTATTTTTTACATATAGCCGCAGTGGTTATTTAGGACTAATAGCCGGCTTTATAATTTTTTTAATACTATATATAGTCAGCCAAGCTAAAAAAATAAACAAAAAATTATATATAATAGTGTTTTCCTTTGTTTTGGCAGCAATAATATTATTTAGTATTTTTAGTAACAGTTTCTTGCCACGAATAAAGGAAGCGTTTAATCCAAAAAGCGGCGGTTTTAGTTTACGTATTAATTATTGGGAAAGTGCTTTAAAGAGCATCAAAGAAAAGCCACTACTGGGCCATGGCCTAGATAACACAAGAGATGTTTATTATACTCATTATAAAAAAGATTGGGCGGTTTTTTCAAATATTAATTCCGTGCCAAACCGCGCCCATAATATTATATTAGACACTGCCCTTGCCAGCGGCCTGATCGGTCTTTTTTTATTTTTATTATTAATATTATATATTGCCATTTTGATAAAAAAGATCATTAATTATCAAAAATATAGAATTTTTGGAATTTGTATGGCCGCTAGCCTGGGCGGGTATTTTACTGCTTTAATGTTTGGCTTTGCCACAATTACCACCCAAGCATATATGTGGCTATTATTTGCCTTGGTGATAATTACTAATAATTTAATTAATAAAAAAGAAAACGAAATAATTAAAGAAAACAAGGGATACCAAATACCAAGATATTTAAGAAGTATTTTTTTAGTATTGTTTTCCTTGCTAATAGTTTATTTTGCTTTTAACAATATTAAAATATTAGTCGCGGACCATTATTTTTGGGAATTAAGAAATTCTGTTGCTAAAGGTGAAATTTACACATCGTTTGTGTTTTATGATTATATTGAAGAATCCAATAACTCTGAATTATATTACAAAAGACAATTTGTCTTGGCTTTGGCGCAAATTTATCGTTCATTTTACGAAGAAAGCCTTAGGGTGCCGGCACTGCATTATATGAAGGAAATATTAAAATATTTAGAAAATAATACCTATGAAAACGTGTTTGCCCGAGCCGAAATATATTCCGCCCTACTTGATGAGGATGAATCATATTTTGAACGGTCCAAAAGTGATTATGAAAAAAGCATTGCGCTCGCGTCCGGATTGCCGCAAACACACAGAGGCTTGGCCAATTTGCATTTAAACAAGAAAAATTATTTGCTTGCCTTAAAGCATTTTCACAATGCCTTGCTTAAGACCCCGGACATAAATAACCCTGCCTTAAATATAAAGCATAAAGAGCTGGTAAAAAACGAACAGAAAAAGTCTATTATCGGTATTAGCCGGGCATTAGAGGGTTTAGGCTTGAATGAAACAGCTAAAGAAGTTATAACAATATTTAACAAAGAGCAAAACATAACAAATATTTATTCAATAATAGAACAAGTTTATGCTGGATGATGAACGCGTTATACCAAATTTTAAAGACTATACATTCCAAAGGCATTGGGAAAGATACAAGTTTGCCTGCCCATTTACAAAAGGAAAAAAAGTTTTAAGCGTGGCTTGCGGCACCGGCTATGGAGAGCATTATTTTGCCAGCAAGGGCAAGGCCGGCCAGGTTTTAGGACTGGATTATAGCCAGGAAGCAATTGAATATGCTAACAATAAGTATAAGCATCCTAATTTGTCTTATATGAATATGGACGCTCGTGATCTAAGCAGTTTAGAAAGCTCAAGCTTTGACCTGGTAGTGTCTTTTGAGACAATAGAGCATTTAGATAAAGATAAAAAATTTTTAAGCGAATTAAAACGCTTATGCCGGCCTGGCGGTAAAATTATTTTATCCACGCCCAACAAAGCTTATTCATATCGCAGTGCTATTAAAAAAAAGCCTTTAGCTTCATTTCATATTAGGGAGTATCGTGAGAACGAATTTAAGCGCTTAATAAGTGAATTTTTTGATAGTTTTGAATTATATGGTCAAAAAATAATCCTTAAGCGATCTTTAGTTAATTTGCCAAAGTATTTATACCTTAAGTTATCTAATAAGCTAAAAGATCTTGAAAAAGAAGATTTGAGCGTTAAGCCTTATCCCAAGGATAATAGTATGGCCAGCTGCTCTTTTTTGGTTGTTTGCCAAAATTAACAAGAGGAAAATCAATGAATATTTTAATTATAATTTATTACGCGCTAAAAGATGGCGGCGCTTCTGTTTCCACGTATTATCTGGCCAAAGCTTTGAAAGAGGCCGGCCACAATGTTTATATTGCCTCATTGCACGATGATTATCCCGGTATAGAGACATTTATATTTAAAGATGTTCGCTATATCCCCATATTGGAGCTAAGGGATCTTTATTTAAAAAGTTTTTTTTCAAAAATTATAAAGAAAAAAAATATTGATATTATTCACAGTTCAGAATGCAGATTCGCGGCCATGGGCGCTTTGAAGGCCGCTCAAAAACATAATATTCGCTCAGTAATACATTATCGTGGATATTGGTTTGATTGCTTAAAAGGGGATTTGTTATATAAAGACAAGAAAATATGTGAGGGCATGGATTTATTAAAATGTTTAAAATGTCGCTTAAAAAGAAAGATCCCCTGGGAATTATATAAATATAATTATTTTAAAAGAAGAATAAAACGATACAACCAGGCGGATTTGAATATTGCCATAAGAGATTTTACCAGAAAAAAAATGAATAAAGCAGGTATTATTAATAATGTAAAGGTTGTGTATAATCCAATCAATATTACAAACCAGAATATAACCTCTGAGCAGATAAATAATTTTAAAAAAATTAATGGTTTAAATGGATTTGTGGCAACGTTTATTGGTAAATTGATTTATCATAAAGGGATCAAATTTTTTCTAGATTTAATGCCGTTGATAAACAAGAAAAGGAAAAATATTACATTTTTAATAATCGGTGATGGTCCGTTAAAAAAATATTGCCGGAATTTTATAAAACAGAATAAAAAATTAAACATTAAACATATAAATTTCATTGATCCCAAAGACATGCCATTAATATATGATGCCTCTGATGTTGTTGTGCGCCCTACTTTAATGCCCGGTGTTGACAGGGTTGTTTTGGAAACATTAAGCGCAAGCAAGCCGATAATAACATCAAAAATTAAAGGCGCGAATGAGATAATTGAAGATGGTAAGACGGGTTTTTTGGTTGATATCCAGAATAAAGCAGAGTGGGTAGAAAGAATAGTACAATTAATGGACAACAAAGAATTAAGATCAAAGATGGGAAATAACGCGGGTGTTAGATCAAAAGATTTTAAAAAAGAAAAAATCGCCCGCGAAGTAGCCGGTCTTTATAAAAACATATTAGATAATTAATAACTCATGTTACGCGCTTATCGCGTAAACGAAACTATAATTAATGTTATTTAAACAAAAACAAGGATAAGAACAAGTTTTATCTTAGTGTTTTTGTTTAAATAACATTAATTATAGTTTCTTCTAAGGTAAAAACGCTTAGCGCGTAAGGTGAGTTAATAATATGATTGATACAAAAAATGTCTAAACAGCCAAAAAGTCCGATCACAAATCTTGATAATACTATTCTGGATGAAGAGATAGATGCTTTGCCAATTATAAATGTTTACAAAAGTGAATATGGGATAGATGTGGGCAAGTATTTTAAAGAGACTGGGAAAATTAAAATATATAAATGTCTTGATACCGGTTATCGGTTTTATTATCCGTTTAGTATGGTTGGTGATGGCAGTTTATATGATTTATTGCAAAAAGACCCTTATTATTATATGCCTCAGAAATGGGAATATGATATTGTTTTAGATCAACTGGATATTAAGGATGACATACTTGAGGTGGGTTGCGGCGAAGGGTATTTTTTGGACAAGTTAAAAGAAAAAAATATTAAAGCCTGTGGTTTGGAGATGAATAAGGGCGCGATCAAAGAATGTGAAGAAAAACAATTATCCGTGTCCGAAGAATTGTTAAAAGACCATTTAAATTCTCGCGCAGAGCCTTATGACGCGATTTGCTCCTTTCAGGTTCTTGAGCATATTCCAAATGTTAGATCGTTTATCAATGATTTAAGTAGCGCGGTAAGGCCGGGAGGAAAAATATTCATTGGCGTGCCAAATAATGACTCGTTTATAAAACAAGATAAACTGAATTATTTAAATTTGCCGCCCCACCACATGGGCCTTTGGAACGAGCAGGCCCTAAGGTCATTGCCAAAATATTTTAATTTTGATTTGGTGGATATATTTTATGAGCCATTGCCAAAGTATCACGCAAATTATTATTACAAAGTGAATATTGGGCAAAAATTATTAAAATTTGGGTTATTGGGAAAACTGGGCAGTAAAATATTTAATTTACCGGCATATATACTGTTATCATTATTATCCAACAAGTTGCAAGGCTCAAATATAGTGGCGGTTTATAAAAAAAGGTAAATTGGCGCAAGGAGCGGTTAAAATGTAGTTTTAAAAATTAGTGTAATCATATGGAGAGAAAAAAAATATTATTTCTTGACCACACTCCTTTTATTGGCGGGGCACAGCTTTCATTAATATCTTTGATTGGGCAAATAGATAAAAAAAAATATAAAGTTATTGTTGTTTGTTCAAAAAAAGCGCGCCAGCTTGGGTTAACAAATAAATATGATTGCTTGGGAATTAAATATTATGTGATTGATTTCGGTCAGTTAAAATCGTTTAGGATTAAAACTATATATAATTTGATAAGCGCCATAAAAAATATAAAATGGATAATAAGCAAAGATAATATTGATATAGTTTTTGCCAATACTGTAAGGGCCTGTATAGTAGGAAGCCTTTCTTCCATGTTAGGGGGAGCAAAAATAGTTTGGTTTATCCAGGATATTACTTTTCCTAAATCACTTTTTAAAATATTGTCGTTTATACCCAGGAAAATTTTATATGTCTCTAAATATTTAGCTGCGTATTATCCGGCAGTCCCTGATTGCAGGCAGGAGATAATAAATATTTGGAGAGATAATTATAGCCAAGATATTGGGGTGGAGATAAAAAAGGTAGACGCCATAAAAAGAAAATGGGGGATTGAAGACAAGGCGATAGTAATAGGCTATATCGGCAGGCTGGTAGAGCAGAAAGGAGCCCAGGTTTTGATAAAAGCAGTTAATATATTAGTGGACAAAAATAAAAAAAGGAATATAAAATGTATAATAATCGGTTCTGGCGTGGGACAGGAAGGAGACAACGAAAATGAGCTTAAAAAAATGGCGGGGGATATAGTGTTTACAGGGCAACAGGAAAATATTCCGTTATTGTTAAAAATAATTGATATTTTATGCATACCTTCATTGGTTCCCGAAGGTTATCCATCGGTGGCGATTGAGGCGATGATGTCTAAAGTGCCGGTTATTGGCACTGACGTGGGCGGCACGGCTGAGATAATTAAGCCGGGAATTACCGGGTTATTAGTCAGGCCAAATAACTCAAAAGATTTAAGTAAGGCAATATTAGAAATTATTAAAGATAAAGATTTAAAGGAAAAGATAATAAGTAATGCTTATAAAGAAGTTTTGAAACATAATACCTCCGAATACGCGGCTTACCGAATATCAAATATTTTTGAGTCAATGAATTAATATCAATATTTGAATAAAATTAAATTATGATTTATTTTTTTTGTTTTTTCATCTTCCTCCTCGGCCTTACTATCGGCAGCTTCATAAACTGCCTGGTTTGGCGACTCCATAAAAAAGAGGGGATAATGAACCGCTCTTATTGTCCTAAATGCCGCTACAAAATCGCCTGGTACGACAACATCCCGATTTTAAGCTTTTTAATACTCAAGGGTAAATGCCGCCACTGCTCGAAGAGAATAAGCTGGCAATACCCAATAGTAGAGTTAATAACCGGTCTGTTGTTTGTTTTAGCGTGGTATATAAATATAAACTTGGATTCAAAGTGTTATGTGTTGTATGATATGTGTTATGTGCAGTTATTGCGTGATTGGTTTATTATCAGCGTTATGATCATTATTTTCATCTACGACCTGCGTTGGTATTTGATATTGGATAAAGTTACGATTCCGGCTGGGATTGCGGTATTAATATTTAATTTAGTGCTGGGTTTTAATTTGTTGAATCTCCTTGTTTCTGGTATAATAGGAGGTAGTTTCTTTCTTGTACAATTTTTAGTATCCAAAGGCAAGTGGGTTGGCGGCGGTGACATTAGGCTGGGCGCGCTCATGGGGCTTATTTTAGGATGGCCAGGCGTAATATTAGCTATATTTTTGGCCTATATTATTGGTTCTGTTGCTGCTATTGGTTTATTAATAACTGGCAAAAAGAAGTGGGGTTCCATGGTGCCAATGGGTATATTTTTGTCCACAGCCACTATCATCATCCTTTTTTGGGGAGATTTTATTTTAAATTGGTATTTAGGATTACTTGTGTTCTAAATGAAAAAAATATTAAAGGCACATAAATACGATATTGTGATTATTGGCTTACTCTTGGTCTTAATTTTAGGCTGGCAATTTTTTTATGCTCCTCAGGACGATAGCGCGCATGAAGCGATTGCCGCTGAGTTTAATAATACCGGTGATCCATTCCATGGCTGGGCCTGGAATGATAATATTGGCTGGCTAAGCTTTAACTGCGAAAATACCGATGTTTGCGCTAGCTCTGATTATAGTGTGGGGGCCGAAGATCTGGGTGATTTAACCGCGAGACTAGCTGGTTGCGCCTATAGCGAACTGGCCGGCTGGCTTTGTTTTGATACGCCGGATGTGCCGCCCGATACCCCGGCTACTTCTACGATGCTGGATCTGACTACTAACGAATTATCCGGCTGGGCCCGTTTTTGCAGCCTGACTGACACCCCGGCAGCTTGTAGTGGCGGAGCGGCTGGCTGGGTAAAGATGCGTTGTTTGGACGAATGTGCTGCCTCCGATTACGGCGTCTATATGACCAATGATCAATCTTTGCATGGCCAGGCGTACAGTGATGACTATGGCTGGATTAATTTTAACTGTGAGGAGGCCGGGCCAAGCCAGCAGGATTGGTGCGCCACTTCCAGCTATCATGTGGCCATGAATACTAACGTCAGTGGCTATGCTTATAGCTCTACTACGGATTGGATCAGCTTTAACTGTAATAATGAGTCTGAGTGCGGCTCCAGCACCTATGGCGTGCATATTGATTATAATACTAAGAATTTTGCCGGCTATGCCTGGAGTGATAATGTCGGCTGGATCAGTTTTCAGGAAGGCAGTCTGCCTGGTGCCGGTGTTGATTACAGCTTTAATACCAATTGCCAGGATACCTGCGACGGTTCCAATGACTGTACTGCCTGCCTGGGCGCGGATAATAATGTTTATGGCTGGGCCAATGTTTTATCTTATGGCAATGATGGTTGGATAAAACTTAATGATAGCGCCGCGGCAATTCCCTATAATGTGTTGTTGAATGGAGCTGATTTTGAAGGCTGGGCCTACAATGGTAACGATACCGGTACCGGCATTGGTTGGGTTAGCTTTAATTGTAATGAGGGCGGGCCAAATGGTGAAGATATTTGTGGCTCAGTACCTTACACTGTTACTTATGGTGAATATTTTACTTATAACCAAGCACCAACCACCACCAATCCGATTGTATTTGAATATTCAACATATTGTAATAATTCGGTATTTGAACGCAGACTAAATTGGACATTTACTGATCCGGACGCGGGTGACACGCAAAGCGCTTATCGCGTAATTATTGATGATGATCCGGGTGCTGGCGGACAACCTCCGGGCACGCCTGATTTTGACTCAGGTAAGTGCGTTAATGCCGGTGATAATGGCGGTAAGTGTATAGACGCGGGAAATATTGTAAATTTATGGGTAAATGATATTAATAATCCGGCTTTTTGGGATAATTATACTATGGGTTATAATGATACGTTTTATTGGTGGATAATGGTTTGGGACCAAAGTGATGAACCATCAGCTGATTGGAATGTTGGTGAAAGTTTTGCGATTGACGCGGGTGAATGGCCTGACCCTAGCAATATTACAAGAACACCATGGAATTATAGCGCCGGAGAAGAGGTTTTATTTGAAAGCCGGGATATGGGAATATATTATAGCGGTAGCACGGCAAATCCTTGTGATACAACAAATTGCTCTTGGCTATGGACTGAAGATCCAGATTTGGGTTTTGCAACAATATTATCTAGCAATGCTTCTTCATCTATAATTATATTTTCAGACATGGATCCAACCAATATTAGATTACAGTTGACCAGTAATGGTAATACCTGCGAAATATCAACAAGCACTGACGCTGGCGTAAGATTGCCTTCCTGGATAGAAACGCAATAGATTTAAATAAAATTTATAATAAAGATTAGCGTGGTTCTAGCACCACGCTAATTTAGCATTAAAGTGTTAAAAAGAGTTAACAAATTAAATAATGTGTTTGGCCATACCTTGGTTGAGCTTTTGGTCGGCCTTTCAATTATTGGCTTTATGTCAGCAATGGTGGTTGTAAATGTCCGTAATACCGGCCAAACCGCCAGTTTGGACGCGGCTGCTTTAAAACTGGTGTCTGATGTCCGCTTAGTGCAGGATTATTCATTGGGACTTCGGGGGTATGAGCCGATTAATGATTTTCCTCATTTTGGCTGGGGTATAAGGTTTTTTAAGACTGACAGTGAATATCGGCTATTTGCCGACTGGGATCAAACAACAGCCGGTAAAGCAGTTGACGGCCAGGATAAATATCGCGCGACCGAAGACGGAGGCGCGTATGAAGAGCTGGAAAAAATAGTGTCACTGCCCAATAACGTGATCATTAGCGAATTAAATATCGGGGGCTTCACTAATAGGAACTATGCCTATTTAATATTTGAACCGCCTGATCCAATGGTTATGATTACCGCGGCTGACGATGAAAATGATGATTTTTTAGATATTGACAGAGGTGATGGAATAGGTTTTTTGGAAGTAAGCCTTCAGGACACAAGTTCGGGCCGGACAATAAATATAGTAATAAATAATTTTGGTCTGGTTGATATCCAAAACTAATATG
The DNA here is from genome assembly GCA_023139655.1 of Candidatus Parcubacteria bacterium. Classification (GTDB taxonomy): domain Bacteria; phylum Patescibacteriota; class Patescibacteriia; order Patescibacteriales; family UBA12075; genus JAGLNE01. The sequence continues at coordinate 3,062 of JAGLNE010000118.1, read as the reverse complement.
TTTAAGACAAATAAAAATCAAAAAGGGTTTTCCATGATGGAGTTGATGACCGTAATAACGATTATTGTTTTCGGCTTGTTAGGCGTGTCCTCATTGGTAATACAGAATTTGCAGGCCCAGAGCGTGAATAAAGAGTATTTAATCGCCTCTATGCTGGCCCAGGAAGGTCTGGAATTGGTCCGCAACCAGCGGGATAACAATTGGCTTAGAGCTGCGGATTGGAAAGACGGGGAGAACGGATCCGGGTCAGATACTGATATCGTACAAAATGACCAGACCTATATTATAGATTACCGCGGTTTTGGCTATGTGAACGCTGGACCGGATTTGGCTGACCTGGGCAGTGATCCAACCAGGCTTTATAAAGACGCTAATGGTTATTATACAATTGTAAATACTGGTAATGCCACTGCGTATTATCGCTTGATCCATATTACCGAAGACGCGAGTGATAATTTTATCGGTGCTTCTTCCACGGTGATGTGGGAAAATCGAGGCAATACTAAAACTTATCAAGTTGATACTATTCTTTATGACTGGCGTTAAAAATAAAAAAATATTTTTTAATAACAAAGGGACTACGCTTTTGGAAATTATTGTTTCAATTGGTATTTTCGCGATAGTTATAGTGCTTACTACCAGTATTTTTCAGTCCGTGGTAGAGGGTCAGCGCCAGGCCATATCCGCCCAGCATACTCAGGAAAGTATCCGTTATGTTATGGAAGTAATTAGTAAGGATATGCGGCAGGCGGTTCGTAGTAATGGTGAATGTAGCCCAAATCCCAACTGCCCTGATGTCACTACATTTGATAATAGAATATTTAATCAGGATTCGGGTGATCTTGACGAAATATGTTTTAAGAATAAACATGGTGAATGCGTCCAGTATTATCTTGATGGCAGTAGTTTAATGAAAAACCGGGATGGCACAGCTGCTTCAACTACGCCTGACGAAATAGAGATCAGCGATCTGGAGTTTATAATAACCGCTAATACCATTGGTGTATTGCCGGGTAACCGCATTCAGCAAATAGTAACTATGAAAATGAAGGTTGAGGCCAGGGCTGCCAAAGCAAGCGCCAAAATACCATTTTATATTCAAACTAGTGTTTCATCGCGTTTTTATGAATAAAATTTTAAAAAATTTATTAATTAGCCAAAAGGGCGGCACTGCCCTCTTGCTAACACTTTTAATATTATTTGCTGTATTTACAATTACTTTTACTGCCAGCGATATTGTGGTTAGCGGACTAAAGATGTCTAAGGAGCGCTATGACTCAACCAAGGCCTATTTCGCGGCTGAGTCGGCCGGGGAACAAATTATCTGGCATGTGCGGAAAGCAGCTGATTTTAATACCGGCGGATGTGTTAATGGCGATTATATTAGCTTTAATGTTGGCAATGAGTGTGGCGGTGGCGTTTGTTGTGTTGGGGCTTTAAGGGAATATACTTTAAGTAATAATGCCAAGTATAATATTCAATATAGTTATTCAGTGCCAGACACTACTTTAAGTTGTTTAGGCCAATACGCTTCAGTGGGGAGAAGAGTTGAATTAGTTTACTAAGTTTGACATTTGTCCTTGACCCTTCGGCTCGTTTCACTCGCTCAGGACAAGCAGGGCAGGTAAGAAAAAAACAGTTTATTGCAGAGTATGTATGAGTTGTGATGAGTTTGACATTTGTCCTTGACCCTTCGGCTCGTTTCACTCGCTCAGGACAAGCAGGGCAGGTAAGAAAAAAACAGTGTATTGCAGAGTATGCATGAATTATGATAGTTTGACATTTTCCCTTGACAAAATGGCTAAAATTTGCAATAATATTTAAGCTTATAATATAGTTCTTTGAAAATAAATATCAGCCAAACGGCTGTTTTTTTGTTAGATTGAATGAAATTAACATTAACTGTTTTACAGAAATAGGAGGTGTATTATGTTATGCAAACTAAGAACGTTATGTATTTTTTTGGTAATGGTTCTGTTTGCGCCATTAATGGCGCAAGCAGATGATTTTTTTTACCCTAACCCAACTGATGGATATCGCTATACGCCATATCAATTTGCTCCCATTAACAGTCCTGACGGAAGTTCTTTTTTTGTTGGGTCAGTTGGAGGTTGGGCGCTTAACAGCGGCGGCTTTGTTCTTAAGGTTGGTCCGCCTCCGGGTAGAGCTCAGGTATACAACAAATTATTTAGCTTAACAGGTCTTGAAGGATTTGTTTTTACTTCCGGAGTGGTCGCTGATGGCATAATTTATGTTAGTTGTTATCATCGTACAGTCACAACTCGTTATTCAGAGATTTACGCGATCGTAGATGATGCCACTACAGCGCCGGTCCGTATTTACCAGAGTGAGAGTGATGAATATATAAATAAACTGATATATTCAGACGGTTTGCTTCACGCGACCGGAAGAATCAATGGAGCCGGGCAAGGTTTGCAAATATTGCATTTGCAGTTAGCCACAGACGGCTCTCAGATCACTCGCACAATGCATGGCGGAAATTGGGATGATACAGGGTATGACATAATTGCTTTGCAAAACTCAGCTTACGCGGGTTTTATCGCGATTGCCGGTTATATCAGACTATCTAGTTATGATACTGACGGCTATGTAATTATCATTGACCCCAGTAATCCGGGAACGCCAATAAGGACAATTAATAGCTGGTATCAGTTAGTGGGGAATCAGGAAGAATTTTGGACCATTAAAGAGGATCGTGATGTTAATAACAATTATATCGGATTTGTCTGTGGAGGCACTTTTCATCGTTACTCTTATTTTGTGCGCATGGATTATCAGGGCAATAAACTGGTGAATCTTCCTTTAGAACACACAGGTGACGATGAGTGTATTACTGATATCGCGCTGTTGAATGATGATGGCGGTAATCAAGGCTATGTCGCTGTTGGCGTAAAAAGCGTTAGTGCTCGTTCTAGTATTGGCGTTTACGTGCTTGATACAGATGGCAATTTTATTGAGCCATTTTTTGAGATCGGCACAGCTGATAACAATGAGTCTCCTCGAGCCATTATTTCTCGTGGTTATGATCAGGGTACATTTAG
>JAGLNE010000117.1 GCA_023139655.1 Candidatus Parcubacteria bacterium | reverse complement strand
CAAACACTGCAATACTGAGCCATTGATTATAATATAATCAATGGCTCTTTTCTTTTAATTAAAAATAAAACAAATTATGCTAATATTAAACAACTACCTCTTGACAAATGCTGAGTTGTAGTATATAATAGCATTACAAAATAAAACAAACCAATATAATCCGCAAAATAAAAACAACCAAATCAAGGAGGTAAATCATGAAATACGGAAAAATAACTATCTATGTAGTATTGGTTTTGCTCATTACAACAATAAACTCATTTTCTTCAGATTCTTTGAACCTAATCAAAGAAGCAAACAATCATCTATCAAAGGGTAACACCGTAATGGCAATAAAATCCCTGGAACAAGCCAGGTTTGAATCATCGGATGATCCTGACATTATGTTTAATGTCGGATTAATCTATCACGCCATGAGTAATGTGAGAATGGCAATAACGTGCTTTGAGGAAGTAATTAATCAAGCGCCAAATCAACATGTTGCCGCAGCCGGTCATTATTTTTATGAAGAAGGCCGTAATACATTTAATAAAAAGCGGTATGATGAGGCTGAACGTTTATTCTTGCTTTGCTTTAAAGCTTTGCCAAACAAATCATCCAAAACTATTCGCCAAATTCATGGCATAGGCATGCAAGAATGGAACCAGGGACACAGAAAAACAGCTTACAACTGTTTTATGACTGCCCACAAGCTTGACAAGGCAACCGGTAAAAAGACTGCTATTGGCGACAAAATCTCAAATTTTTATTACAACACCTGTATGCAGACCGGCAAACCCTGCCTCAACTTTCTCAAGCGGTCATGTGAATTTTCTGATAAAAATCTTCCGAATATTGTTGCTTACATTAAAAAATTGCACTCAGTTGCGGAAAATGACCAACAAAAAGATGATATCAGAGACTATTTACTCCTTTTTATCTCCTCTAAAGAAAGAGATAAAGAAATATCACCTGACTACGAAATACTCAATCCCGGCCAATACAAAGTCGTTGCGCTACTTAATGGCGAAAAGCCAAAAAAGTATCTACGACTTCCTTCAACTGGGTATCCTTTCAAAATTGGTCGCAGCCATGACCAAACTAATTTCTGTATCAAGACAAGAACTGGTCTAATAATTCCATTCTCAAAAATTAGAACCAGCAATTTCTTCCTTGATCATAGAGATTTTATGATTATACCTACTGACAAAAATATAGTTAAAATAGGAATAAAAACCTAATATAGGTACGATCATTTCAAACACTGCAATACTGAGCCATTGGTTATAATATAATCAATGGCTCTTTTCTTTGTTACCTTTATATGATATAATTGATAATAATAAACAAACTTTATGAGTAAAAAAATTTTATATTTTCTATTTATATTTTTCTTCTTAATTCCTATAAACAATTGCCTTGCAGTATGTAATGGTGGTGGCGCTTGCAATGGTCTGACAGAAACACCGTGTAGAACAAATACTAGTTGTGTTTGGGAAGAAACACAAAATAGCGCTAATACTGTTTCTCTTTCCAACCCCCTCACCGGCACACCTGGCGCATCTGACATAAACTCCCTTATTGGTAAAGGGGTAAACGCGGTTTTGGGGTTGGTGGGGTCTATTGCTTTGGTAATGTTTATTTACGGCGGTTTTACCTGGATGACCGCGGCCGGCAATAAAGAAGCTGTTACAAAAGGAAAAGATATTATTATTTGGAGTGTGGCCGGCCTGGCCGTAATCTTCCTCGCCTACGCGGTCGTTAACTTTGTTTTGGCAAATGTAATTGGGGGGATGGGGACGACTGGCGGATAACTTGGAACTCATAACTCGTAACTTAAAATTTATATCACATAACAAAAAACGAGCTTGGATGCTCGTTTTTTTTGCACTTATAAAAACCTATAAATTTTATTTGTCATTTTTTTTCAATGCTTCATATTTTGTTTCGGCATTAAATTGATTAAATAAATACGGAAAAATATTTTTAAAGAGTAATTCAAACTTTTTTAATATCTCTCCTTCGCTCGGACATTTTGTACCATGTAAAAAACCCTCGTACTCAAATTCCATCTGACTGTGCCTAAATCCATTTTGATTGTAAGCTAAAGATAATGAGAGTGAATAAAAAAAATCATTATATCGAAAATAATAATTTAAACACTCCTTGTTATATGAATCAAAATATTTCCCTAACATAACTCTGCCAAATGCATCATTATAGCCGTTGTCTTTTGGTTTAAATTTTTGTCCTTTTCTCAAAATAACTGGTATTTTAAAATTTTTGGTTTTAATTTTTTTTGTATTTGATTTAAATTTTATCCAAACTTGTGATAATTCTTCAATTAATACCAGACATGCATGCGATTCCTTATCAATCTCAAATAAATGATGGCATTCTGACCTATGCTCAGATTTTAATATTTTTAAAGACTCAATTTTATCTAACGTTTTTACAAGATCACTAGAATTGACTATATCGATCTTAGTTTCATATTCATACTCTTTCCCCGATGTAACCATCAAGTTAAACTCCTCGTTAATAACAGAATCGGAAATCCGTTGTGTCGCAATATCTAAAATTTTAGCAATATCTTTCATTGATTTGCACTAACAATTTATTTCATATTTAGCATTATAGCTGTCCGATATGACCGCCACTTCTTTCCAGGGTTCTGGATTTTTTATCTTATCTGCATATTTAAGCAAATCTCCTAAATTTTGCTCAATCTTCTTAAATCCCTCTATATATTTTTCTATTGTTTTAGGGCAAAACAAATAGCCGACACTAGAACTTATAGCACCAAGCACTAGGGTGCTATTTATTACCATAAGTGTGTTTGGATATTCATTTATAGTATATTTATAATTTTTCTTGTTTAATGACCAGGGCAACATTCTATTTATTTGCTTTTGCTGAAAAAATGGCTGCCCAGAAAGCGGAGTCTTTTGATAATGACGAACATTCAAACCCTCGGCGTTCAAAGCATCTTGTATCGCTCGCCTAAATTTTCCAACATCTTTATACTGAAAATATTCCGGATTCAAACCAAAACGATAAAAATGGAAAACACTGCTAATTCCCTCAGGTTCAATAGGTGGCAAAATCCATTTAAACTGACCAATTGCCTTATTAAGTTGTCTGGCGCTATTTTGAATTTTCTTAGTTATCCTGTTAAATTTCTTAAGCTGTGTAGTCGCCATTGCCGCCTATAAAGGATTAAGGGTATAATTCCACCCAAGTGTGAATGAATTATAAACTCTTTCTGTTTTTGACTTAATTATTTCTCCATAAATACGCGCCATTGCTGCCTTGTTTTTATCCTCCAATTTTTTATTTAAAAGCATCCCACATTCACCGCATGTGGCCAAATTTTTTTGAGACATCAGACTAAAAGCCGCGGCATCACCAAAAGTACCAACTTTTTTCGAATGATATGTTGCGCCTGGCGCCTGTGCTACATCTTCAATAAGCTTTAAGTTGTATTTCTTGCAAATTTTAATAATTTGCCCCATATCGGCAGGCAACCCGTGCATATGAACTACTATTACAGCTTTTGTTTTTTTGGTAATATTCTTTTCTATACTTTCAGGTAAAATATTATAGGTTTTAGCGTCAATATCAGCAAATATTGGGATAGACTGATTGTGGATAACGCTCATAGCCGTCGCAACAAATGTTAGTGCGGGAATTATCACTTCGTCACCAGGCCTTATACCTAAAGAAACTAATGCCAAATGCAATGCTGCGGTCCCGCTATTTAGCGCTGTTGAGTATAAACCATTATGATATTTAGAAAATTTTTCTTCCAACTCCAGTACTCTTCTTGAGTCACGTCCGCAAAAATCATTTTCCTTAAAAGTTTTTTTCACAGCCGCGTAATCATCTTTGCCTACAATAGGCCAATCAATTCTCAAACTTTTATGGTCATCCTCTATTGATCTTCCTCCAAACAAAGCTAATTTATTCGACATACGCATCTTCTATTATTATATTTATTAATTCTTTAAAACTTAAACCTGATTTTTTTGCGCCAATTGAAACTGCGTTATCTTTTGATAACCCTGGGATGGCGTCTGTTTCAATTGCCCAAACTGTATTATCTTTGCTCAATAAAAAATCTGTCTTAGTAATGCCGCGACACCCCAAAGAAATATGAATTTGCTTTGCCCAATTTTTACATATTTTTACTACTGCCTTGTTAATTTTTATATCATTTATATATAACTTGCCGGCATTAAAAAGACACCTTTTTCTTGCATAAGGAGTCAGGGGCAGGCTATTTTTTCCGCTACCCAAAACACCAACACTAATTTGAATATATCCATCAACATACTCCTCGTAAAGATACAAATCGCTTGCTTTCTCGTCTATTTTATTTACTTTGCTTATCCCTATTTTACTGCCTCCAAACAAAGGCTTTTTTACCCATATAGTTATTTGTTTATTGCTCGACTTCCTCCCATATACATTACCGCCAAAATACCAGGGTGGCGTTTTTATGCCTAGAGACTCGTAAATCAATTTACTTAAATGCTTATTTAACAAAATCCCGCAAACTATTGCGGGGGAATGTGTGTGAATAATCTTTTTTACTTCTAACAATTTTTGCAAACTACCATTTTCTCCAAAATCACCATGGGTCGCCAAAAAACAAACGGCATTATCTCTTATTACTTCTATTTGCTTTATCCATTTATTTTTACTTAGCTTTAATAAACTAGCATCATAAACATCTTGAACAGCGCCAAATATATCTTTTGCCGAAAATTCAGAAGCTCTTTGCTCCAAGCCATCAGCATTCATGAGAATGCAACATTTTTTCTTCATTTCTTTTTATTTTTTTCTATTGCCAGTTTTATCTGCTTGTCTAAAAATTCCGCAAACGTCATGCCGGCGGCCTTTGCCTCTTTTGGACAAAGACTTTGCTCGGTCAGACCAGGCAATGTATTTATTTCCAAAAAATAAAATTTATTGTCTTTCAATATAAAATCAGAACGTGTAAGACCGTCACAGCCAATAACCTTGTGTATTTTTTTTGCCAGGTCTTGCACCTCTTCTGTCAGCTTGTCGGAAATATCAGCCGGGCAAATCTCTTGTGTTTTCTCAGAAAAATATTTTGCGTCATAATCAAAAAAAGTGCTGTCCGCGATTATCTCTACCGGCGGCAATGCCTTCAGCTCTGTTTGGCTTGAATTTCCCAATACTCCGCATGTCACTTCCCTGCCTTTTATAAATTCTTCAATTAATATTTGCCCGTCTTCATTAAATGCTTCTTTGATTGCTTTTTCTAAATCTGCGAAAGAATTTACTACATTAATACCGATGCTTGATCCGGATTCATTAGGCTTTATAATGCAAGGGTAATTGATGTCATTAACGATCAATTTATTTATCTTTTCTAAGTCTATATTTTGCCTATCACTTAAAAATAAAAATTTTGGTGTTTTTATCCCAGTATTGCTAATAAATTCTATAGTCTTGGCTTTGTTCATTCCCAAAGCACTAGCCAATACTCCTGACCCGGTATAAGATATGCCAAGAATATCCAATATTGACTGAATCTTTCCGTCTTCACCAAACTTACCATGTAATGCTAAAAATACGATATCAAAATTCTTAAGATCATTTTTAGCAATACCTTTGTCAGGATGCATTATTGTCAACGCCTTAGTCTCAGAAAACTTTGTTCCCAATTTTAAATTATCTCCACTTAACAGCCATCTTCCATCCTGAGTCATTTCAACCAAAAATTTATCATAATTTTCGTCCGATAAATTACTAAAAACTTGTTGACCGGTTTTGATTGATACCTCCCTTTCGTTTGACAAACCACCACTAATAACAGCTATTTTTATTTTATTATTAGGCATATTATATACAAATTAATAATTAATATTGATCAATTTAATATAATCATTATATATAAATTTTATTAAAATATCAACAAAAAAATGAGGGGAGAACAATAATGCTTCCCCTCATATAAAAATTTAAGGTTCAATATACGAATAACAGGCAATTTTACCGGTAACCAATGAATGCATTTGATTGCCGTAATTAAAATGCCATATCTCAGGTCCATAACAAGAAAATCCTGCTTTTACCATGGAATAAATTAACATATTTCTGTGACGACACACAGACTTGTCGCCCAAAAACTTCTCCCTTTTAAATTTTAAATGGTAGAAAGCTCCAGCCTTTTCTTCCATCCAGTCAAAAGGAATCCCCAGGTTTACCGGCCTGCCACCTTTATATAACCATACATCCACGGCCCCTCCGGTAGCATGAGGGCTGGGACTTTTGGGATCAGCCGATGGCCAACTAACATATGTTCTGTTTGCCTCCTTCAATGTTTCCTGATAAGTTGGTGAAAGCTTTAAAAAAACTGTCTTTATTTCCCTTGGGGTAATCGCCTGACTAAAAACTTTCTCAAGCTGAGGAAATTTCGGTACTATAAATTCCTTCATATAGTGCCAAAAAAGATTTTCTTGCAACTGAAGCGATCTCCAACCATCATAAACCTTCAAATCACATCCCATGACTTTAAGTATTTCTCTCGCCCTTAAAAACATTGATAAAACACTTTTGCGTAAATACATTTCTTTATTATCAGTCATCAGCATATCTATTGCATAAAATGGATATGAAATTTCCTCGGGCACTAATACAAGCTTTTCGTTGTTCTCCATAACCGGTAAATGCCGCCAACTTTTTTGATAAGCGAACAATGTTTTTATCCTTATCTTTTGTACATTCAGCCACAACAGCATAGTTTCCATAGTGTCCTCCTAATTCAAGTATTTACTCCAAAAAATTATAACTGAAAAGATCATATTTTTAAAAACTTACTTAATGTTTAGCATAATTACAGAAAGAAATCAAGTAATACCGGCAACGTAGTAAACGCGGTTTTGGGGCTGGTGGGGTCGATTGCTTTGGTAATGTTTATTTATGGTGGTTTTACCTGGATGACCGCGGCCGGTAATAAAGAGGCAGTTACTAAGGGCAAAGATATAATTATTTGGAGTGTGGCCGGCCTGGCCGTAATTTTCCTCGCCTACGCGGTTGTTAATTTTGTTTTGGCAAATGTTATTGGGGGGATGGGGCAGTAACTCGTAACTCGTAACTTGGAACTCATAACTTAAAATTTATTAAATTTTTCTTTTTTTGCACAATATTTTTATTGTGTTTTATTTTAATTGACTTTTAGCCTTTTCCCGCCTATAATAAAAAATATTATAATAATACATAATTAAATGAAAAATTTTAGATACAATGCAATATTCAGGCCGGAGCCAGAGGGCGGGTTTACTGTGCTTGTGCCCAGCTTGCCCGGCTGTATCAGCTATGGCAAAAATCTTGAAGAAGCAAAAAAGATGATCAAAGATGCGATTGAGCTTTATCTTAAAAGCCTGCAGGCGCATAAAGAACCGATCCCGAATGATGACCAGGGCTTTATGGCAACAGTGGATGTCAATCCGCCGCGCCTAATAAACGCCAAACTAAAATATGCCTAAATTAAAGACGCTCACTGCCAAGAAAATAATCAAACTGCTTGAGAAAAAAGGTTTTCAGCTTGACCGCAAATCCGGGAGCCATTTTATTTTCTATCATCCGCAGAATAAAAAACGTGTTATTGTCGCCTTTCACAATAAAGATCTGCCCAAAGGAACATTAATTTCAATCTTAAAACAAGCCGGGATTGATTATAATGAACTAAGATAATTACCTACGCGGTCGTTAACTTTATTCTGGCAGATGTTATTGGGGGGATGGCAACGACGCCATAACTTGGAACTTGAAACTCATAACTTAAAACATAACAAAAAAGACGCTGATTGCGTCTTTTTCCAACTCTTCTTTTTGATCTATTATTATTCTTTTTAATTGATCAATATTCATATATTTTATTAGCAAACTTTTTTAAAAAGTATGCTATTTCATTAGCATACTTCTATAATACCCTGCATATTCATATTTGCAAACCCCGCCTTACTCATATTTATTTATGGCAACAATGCCATGGATGACGGCCATGGATAATAACTTTTCCATTATAAACCAAACTATACACCAATTTCTTTTTATAAAATATTTCTTCTTTGCCAGAAAATTTCTCTACATCACCTTTAATATCATTTATATATTTATATTCTTCTTCATCGGACATATTTTTAATCCAATAAAATTCCTAATACCCGTAGTTTTCTTGTATCCTGCTTTTTCGTAAAAAGAGACCGCGTAGATTGAGGCTCTAAGCTTGATATCTTTAGAGCCTTTTTTAATGCATGACTTTTCAAATTTTTCCATTAACCTGCTGCCAACTCCACTTTTATGATATCTTCCATCAACAAATAAATTCACGACTCGATTTTTTCTACCGCGAATCATGCCAATAATCTTTTTATTATCAACTGCTATAAAAAATATATCTGATTTTGAAAAAGCCAATTTTAGTTTTTCAATATTCTTCTCTGGATTGTAAAAATTAATAAACCTATTAACTGCTTCTTTAGTTCCTTCTTGTTTATTATATCTCTTAAAGGTACTACTGACTATTTCTGCGACAAGCGCAGTGTCAACTATTTTAAATTTTCTGATAATAATCATAATTTCACTAATTTTAAAGTAATTATATCAAATGCTAACATTTATATTTGTGTTCGTCAATTATTCACGCGATTGATCGTATGATTTTCTATTTCATACTTGACAACTAATAAATTTATGTATATAATGGTAATATACAAGTATTTATGGTGAAATTATCACAAATTAAAGGTTTTGACTGGGATAATTATAATATTGATAAAAATTGGCTAAAGCATCAAGTATTGCCCGAAGAATGCGAACAAGTTTTTTTCAATAAGCCTATATTTATTTATCCGGATTTTAAACACTCCCAAAAAGAAGCCAGGTTTCACGCGTTAGGCAAAACGCATATTGATAGAAAATTATTCATTGCTTTTACTGTGCGGCAAGGGAAAATTAGAATCATTTCCGCTCGTGATATGAATAATAAAGAAAGAAAAATATATGATAAACAAGAAAAAACAACTTAAAAAACTTCCCAAATTCAAAAACGAAGATGAAGAAAGAGAATTTTGGGCTACCGCGGACTCTACTGATTATATCAATTGGGATAATGCCATGATAAATCCCAGTTTTCCCAATTTAAAGCCTTCAACAAAAACTATTTCCATAAGGCTTACTTTAAGCATGCTTGATCGCCTTAAAGTGCTGGCTAACTCCCGCGACATTCCTTATCAATCATTTATTAAAATGATTCTGGCCGAGCGAATAAAAGAAGAAAATAATTGCTAGATTCTTGTAACTCAAATTTACAGCTTGTTATAAATTTTTTCTTTTCCGCACAATATTTTTATTGTGTTTTATTTATGTAGCATATTCCAATCGTAAGATGATACGATGATTTGGAAATATTCAAAATAGATTATTGATTAATTTGTTAAATTTTAATCCTTTAAATTAA